>JABUFB010000019.1 GCA_013314775.1 Armatimonadota bacterium
GCCCCGCGCTGAAGCACGGGGCTAGAGGCCTTCGGCCGGGCGTCCTGCCGGACGCGAAGGTCGAGCGTCTCGCTCGACAGGTCGTTCGCCGTCGGTGCCCCGGGTTGAGTACCTGTTTAGCGTGCCGCCATGCGCGTAGGTTGGTGCCCCGGGTTGAAACCCGGGGCTAGAGGCCTTCGGCCGGGCGTCCTGCCGGACGCGTAGGTCGAAAAGATTGCCGACCAGGACGGTCGGCCTACGCGAAAGCCGCATTCCCCTTCAGGTCGCGTGGGGCGGAGCGTCTCGCTCGACAAGCCGTTGGTCGTTCAGCCCCGCAGGGGCGTAAGCCCTTTGCCACCAGCGTCAGCTGGTGGAATCAAGCCCCCCGAGATTGTAAGAGCTTCTGAACGGGGCGACAGAATGAGGATCGGTTTCTGCCGCCTCTTTCGGGGGCTCTTTTCATCGGTGGGGCGACGATCTGATGACGCCCACTGAGGTTGCCAGTTGCTCCAGCACGTCGAAACTTCGCTCCGCGCTGGACACCAGGGCAAGCGCAGTCTGCTCACGCCTGCTACGGCGGCTATCGGATGCCGCCCATGTTTCGCAGACAACCTGGAGCAGTCTGTCCGCTGTGCAGTCGGGGAGGTCTATCCACGGCTGTCCCGCGAGTTCTGCGAAGGCGCACACCTTAGGGTCGTAGCTGATGCCGACCGCGGAAACCGCCTGGGCGGCGGCGAAGATCAGCCCGTGCAGGCGCATGGAGACCACAATGTCTGCGGACGCTACCTGCTTGGCCAGTTCAGCCGCTCGTCGACGTCCGGTAAGCAAATGTGCGCCGGGAATCGCCGTGGCGACCGTCTGCGCCGCCTCCACGTCGTCCGGGTCCTGGAATGCCGCCACAAGGACCTCGCAGCCCGCGGTCTCCCGAAGCCACTTCCCCGCCGCCGCACAGGCCCCCAGAGCGTGTTCCCCGCCCGGCCAGCGCCGAACGGCGACAATCGCCCTGGGAGCGCCTTCGTCCAGCCCCAGACGCCCGACATAATCATCCAGCGGCCCGTCTGCCTGCTCCAGGAGCAGCGCTGGATCGGCGACCAGCGTGGCCCCGCGCACCTTCAGTTCAGCCATCAACTGGAGTGATGCCGGGTCACGCACCGTCACAGCTCTGGTCCGACGAAACTCGTGCCCCGTCCAACAGCGTACGAAACGGTTTCGGATGGGGCCGACGCCCTGCGCGAAGACCATCGCAGGCACTCGCCGGGCCCGGGCCATCGCGAGAATGCCCAGGTAGTACGCGGGCGATACGCGGCTGGTGGTGTCCTGGATGAGCCCACCGCCGCCCTGGATGAGCACATCCGCACGGCCCAGTTCGCGCCACACAGAAGGGAGCGACCATCGCTGCGCTGTGCGCACTCCATACAAGGCGGCGGTTGCATCCGGATCGGCGGACAGCACGCAGGTCTCATGCCCGGGGAAGCGCCGGTCGATGCCCTGCAGGATCGCTTCGAGAACCGCCTCATCTCCGGCGTTCCCGAAGCCGTAGTAGCCCGAGATCAGGAACCGTACAGGCGCGCGTTCGGTCACCGGGCCTCGGGCTCCTCCGGCGAGCTTGGCGATCTCGGAAGGACGCGCCGCACGGTCCACCACGCGACCCAGAGGGTGCAGGCAACCACGCAGCCTACCCAGACGCCATTGATCACACGCACCAGGGTGTAGATAAGCGGGGTGTGAATATGCCCAAAGGTGTTCACCAGCGAGACCTGGCCGATTGCTCCCAGGAGCACGCCAATCCACGCGCCGCGCCGCCAGCCGGCTGCCATATATGCCAGCGTGAGGATGAGAATCGGGTGGCCGAAGAGAGCTTCCTTAGTTCGCGGACGCACCCAAAGCAGGTCATCCAGTGCCGCGCGCACCGTGAGTTCCAGGTTCGACGGCGGCACCGGCGTCACGTTGCCCGAACGCATCAGCAGTAGCGCGAGAACCACGAGTCCGAAGATGATAAGGCCGACATGCCAGTACCGGACGGCAGCTTCCGCCGCCTCCCAGAGGCCGGCTTTCAGCGCTTTCCATTCGCCCGCGCCGGGCGCGGCCCAATGGCGCCGGTACGCTTCGCTACACCGCGCCACGAACACCGCGAAAACCACGAACAGGGGCAATACCTGGGCCAACTTCACACCGCGGAAGGTCGCGGTCTGCATCATGTGTGGCAGATCGCTGAGCATACCGGCGGCGATAAGGCCCCCCACCACGCCGATGCCGCAGATCGCCAGAAACCTGATGATTGCCGCGCCGAGCTTCGGTTTCCCGTCGCCATCACTCACGCGGATGCCCAGCAGTGCCAGAGTGGGGAAGAGGATCGCCGCGCCCAGCGCTCCGGCGCTCTGGGCCAGGCCCGTCGCCGCAAACGCCGCACCGGCAGAGAGCACAATGTCAGCGCCCACGAGCACTGCAAAGGCCTTGGCCGACAGGCCCCAGATCGATTGCACCAACCAGATCAGCGCTGCGCCGACGGCCGCCAGCATGATGAGGAGCAGGCTCGTGGTTACACGCACGTCCGGGTACACCTCGGGGTCGCCCGGCCGCAGGCCGGCTGCGAGGGCCTCCTGCTTGATATCTTCGACCAGCTTCACAGCGTCGGCCACCGGGTCGTCTGATGCCAGGAAGTACGGGCGGATGTATGCGAGCCTGACGTTCCGCTCGCGCATCGCAAGACCGTAGCGGTCGATGGCTCGGCGCACCGGTAGCTTGATCATCTCCGCCTCAGCCACCGCGTGGGAACGGATGATCTTGCTGTCCAACGCGGCTGCAAGGCCGAACTCCCCGTACTGCTTGGCCATCTCAACCTGCCCGAAACGGATGCCGAGTCTTGCCATTTCCTCGCCCGCGTACTTGACGAGATCAAAAGTCCCCAGCACCTGCACACCGAAGAACACTACGGTATCGGCGCCGATCTGAGCGACGGCATCCAGCGATGCATCGATGGCGCGGCGGGTGCTTGTCAGCTCGCCGATGGGCCGAGCAACGATCTTGAGCCCCGCGGCCCTTGCGTCGGCGACGGCATCCTCCGGGTAGCCCATGCCCATGGCTCCCAGCAAGTCAAGCTGTCGCGCGGTGCGATACCAGGCCACATTGTCCGAGGTGAATGTCGCCCCGGGGATCCTTTCGGACAGTTGCTGGGTAATCCTTGCACGTATCGACGGGAGCGCCACCACCGCTACGCCCTGCTGGTGCCGCACGATCTCAATGCTGCCATCCTTCACGAGATCCGACAGGGAGTCTTCCTTGATCACCGCGTGGGTGGCTCCGGCGTTCTTGAGCAGCCGCAGGAGATCGGCGACGGGGAGCCCCGTCAGGCCCGATATCTCCTGGACGCGGTTGTAGTCAACTGCCAGCGCAACCGTTCGATTCTGATGTTCCGCCGACAGCCTGGGCTGCATGGCAATCAGCGCCGCGATCAGCCCCAGCGCCATGAGCGCTAGCAGTACCGCCTTCTGTGTAAGTGACATGCCGCTAGTCTGCATTCGCTTTCCATTCCGCGGGAGGGCGGGGTTCAGCCCCGCTGACCGACCGCAGCGCACTGGCGAGCGATTCCGGGTCGGGTACGCCCACGATGTAGCTGCGCCCGCCGATCTTGAGTTCGACTCCCGTGTTCCCGGCGAGATTGTAGCATCTGCTGCCACGCGGACCGAGACGCCATCCCCACCCGCCGAAATCCATGAGGGCCCGGAACTTCACGACCCGGTACCACTCGATGTCCTGCAGTGGGAAAACCATCACGGGGTATGGCACGATTCCCCATTTGAGCACAACGGCTTCGGGTGTCACCTGCACCCGCACGCGCCAGGCAAGGGCCATGGCGGGCAGGACGCAGACCACGAGAAGAACGGGGCCAACCCACGCATCGGGGCCGGTCTCGCCCAGCACGATCGGGATGACGGCCCCGGCGACGGCTCCAGCGATAGAAAAAGCGATCAGGCCCTGCATCCAGGGCGCTATGTATGTCACTCGGTCATAGATCGGCGTACTTTCCAACTGCGTGCACACCCTTCCGGCATCAGTTGTGCGCAGTTTAGCATACACGACTTCCCGCGTCACCCGGCGGGACTATGACCGTCAGCGGGGCCGCTCGCCCGCAGCCAGTGTGTCGCGGATATGCTCCGCCGCCGTCGGGCATTCCGTGATGCCCTCCACCCCCGCGTGGGCTTCGGCTGCCTTCACCCTGCGATCAGCCCAGTCAAGCCGGTCCTTGAACTCGGCGTAGAGCGCCGAAAGGACTTCTTCCGTCGGCTCCGCACCCCCCGCAGCACGCCATTCTCCGGGGATGCGGGGGGGCCAGCAGCGCCGTAATGTGGTCACGCCTGCGGGTGCCCATGGGACCGCGGGCTTCTTCAACGGAAATCTGCACACCGTGCCGCGCGAAAAGCGCCACGAAGGGCTTCGCCGGGGCCGGGCTGCCATAGTCAACCGTGGTCCCGGCGAGGTCGAAGATTACTGCGCTGATGCCGTCCGTGAGCGGTTCGCGGATCGGCATCCATCCAACTTCCTTCGCTGCTTCCACGCGCGATCCCTATGCCTCAGCCTTCAGGTGCCTGTCCAGAAAGGCGAATGTCCCCGCGCCGTTGATCGCGTGAGGGCCGTTGAAGACCTCCATCTCCGTGCGGTCGCCAATGCCGAGGATATCATACTGGAACCGGGTGCGGGCATACTCATACGCGACCCACTCATCGGGCGCCACGCCGTCGAAATGCCCGCGCTCCACCATGAATGGCCGTGGGCAGATGAGCCAGCTCATTTCGGCGTAGTTGAAGGTATTGCCCAGGTTGAACTCGGGCATCTCATACTCGCCGGTACGCAGGTAGGTGTAGCTGTGGCGGGTGGAGCAGTTCTTCCAGATCCATTCATCATAGTCTGCCGAACAGATGGACAAGCAGTAGTCGTCGAGCAGGGCCGGAACCCGCATGGCGGTCTTTCCGCCGTAGCTCAGACCGTAGAAGCCTATTCGCTGCGGATCCACCCACGGCAGACTTTTCAGCCAGTCGAGAGTCTGCTGGTGCTGCCGGACGATGTACGAGAACAGCGAGAGCTTCAAGGGGTTCGCCTTGCGCTGAAGGACCCGAAAGTCGTCATAGCCGATATAGGGGTTTTGCGGGGCGTAGGTGATGTACCCCTTGCTTGCGAGACGGCATGCGAACTGGCCGTAGGCGGGCACGTTATTGCCCGGGTCTGCCACGTCTTGAGGCCGGCCCTCGAGACCGTGCTGGCACACAACCACCGGTCTACGCTCGCCTTCGCGCAGGTCGGACGGCAGAAGCAGAATGCCGTATGCGAAAACATCCTGATAAACGTCCAGCATGATCTCGTAGCCGGTGAAGTCTTCGGTCTCATAGACTTTGCGCGCCCGGGGGTTGGCCGGGAGTTCAGGCTCAGGCAGCTTGCCGATAACCTCCTCCCACAGGTACTTGCGGTACTGCCGGCACTGCCGCTCCCAGTCCTTCACGGTGGCGCCGGTGGCCTTTTTCCAGAAGTCCTTGCGTGCGAACTCCGCCTCGCGCAGGGCATGCTGTGTGTGCCCGAGCACCTGAAGGAACTGCCTGCGGTGGGTGACCTCGCTGTCCTCAAGTTCATGGGTGATCTCAGGCGCTTCTCCCGGTTCGGGTAGTGCGTCCGCAACTCCGAGGCCCTGCAGCAGGCTGGCCAGCGCCTTGTCCGAGCCCGGCCGCCCCGTCTTCGAGCGGACCAGACGGAAGTCGGTCTCCAATCCCTCGACCAGCGCCTTCGCACGGTCCAGTTCTCGCTGCACCGCCGCGAAAGAAGGCGTGCTCAGGGCTCCCGGCGCGGCTCCTGACCTACCTTCACGCGCCGGTGGCGGGCCGTTGACCTCGGGCACCGGGCAGTGCTCGACCACAAGCGGCCTCGGGGCGATGAGGGTCGCGAGTTCCGCATCCCCGAACTGCTCCAGCAGCGCCCATACATTTCGGTAGATCGGCTCTCTCCAGAGCTCCTCGCGCGGTCCGAAGTACCCGCTCACCAGGGCTGCGTCGATGCGCCGATCGACCGCCGCCGCATACAGCGCGATCAGCCCGCCTTCGCCGTACCCCGCAATTCCGATGGGGCGCCCGGAGCGCCCGGACTTAAGCCAGTCCAGCACCGCGAGGACCTTCTGCACCTCGTAACCGATGATGTGGCGCCCAAGCTCGAAGGCCGGGCGGTAGATGAACTCCCGGTGCGGCTGGTTGGTGGCGAGGGTGAGTGCGGCGACGGAATCATCGTCCAGGCGGTTGATCAGCCACGGAACCAGCACCCGGCAGCCAGTCTCGGCAAGGCGCCGGGCGAACTGAGCGTCCGACGGCAGACCGTCTTCGATCCCGATGAGCATGCCGGGCGTCCAGTCGCAGTCGGGCAGAGCGATGATGTCGGCGATGGGTTCGCCCCAGGGGTCCAGCACAAGACCCTCGGCCTCCACACCCGGCAGCACCGCCCAGCGGGCGCGCATCACCTGGTAGTCGTTCGCCATGGCCACGGGCGCCTCGCAAAGCACATGCGGTCCGGTTTGCCCGACGAGTTCGAACCGCACCGGTTCGCGCTCATCAACGACGCCAATGATCCGGGCCAGCTCCTTCCGGTTCCGCGCCACCGACTTTGCGTACGCGGCGGGAGAACTCAGGTCCCGCTGCCAGTGGCGCTCACGCCTCCCGGCGATTTCGCGATTACGACGGTCGAGGTCGCGGCTGATGCCGGCAACCATTGCCGCCGCGAGATCGCCTTTCGCGGTGAGCGGCGCGGCTCCCGGGATGCTGTCGACGCCCGTCTGTGAACGCTTCGCGGCCATCTGTGGATCACCTCAGGGAAGTGCTGTGGTCGAACCTCGCGTAGACCGACCGTCCCGGTCGGCGGATGTCAACCTTCGCGTCCGGCAGGACGCCCGGCCGCAGGCCTCTAGCCCCGGGTTTCAACCCGGGGCGTCTGCCGCCCCCTTCGGGGGCTCTTATAATCTCGAAGGAGGGGCCTGATTCCACCAGCTGACGCTGGTGGCAAGAGACTGCCGCCCCTTCGGGGCTGGACGGCAAGGGCCTGTCGAGCGGGACGCTCGACCTTTGCGTCCCTCAGGACGCCCGGCCGCAGGCCTCTAGCCCCGGGTTTCAACCCGGGGCGTCTGCCGCCCCCTTCGGGGGCTCTTATAATCTCGAAGGAGGGGCCTGATTCCACCAGCTGACGCTGGTGGCAAGAGACTGCCGCCCCTTCGGGGCTGGACGGCAACGACAAACGGCGTTGGACGACAAACGGCAACGGCGAACGGCCTTGGACGGGAAACGGCGTCGACCGTCCCCATCAATCGCATAGGCCGACCGTCCCGGTCGGCGGAACCCGTCCTCACTCGCATAGGCCGACCGTCCCGGTCGGCAACAGCGATGTCGAGCGGGGACCCTCGACCTACGCGGTCGGCAACAGCGACCACCTCGCTCTTGTCATCGCATCCACTTGCGCTTCGAATCTTCCGTCAGCAGATATAGCGGGTCATTGGCCAGCTTCTCCATACCCACCGAGTACGCATCCGCCGCGCGGAAAAGCCGCTGCTCGCTTTCACCGATGCGAGCGGTGCTCACCAGCCCGCGCTCCTCCAGTTCCCGCCCCAACGCCAGGAAGTCATTGGCTACTGTCTCCATCCGCGTGTACTCCCAGGCTTCCCCGCCCGGGTTCGCGACGCCGTCAAGGATGATCGTGGCGCGGCGGGACTCGATGAACCGGTAGGGCACTCTCGCTTCGGCTTCGAGCAGGTGGAACAGCGTGCAACTGTTGTAGGTCACGCCCATGAGCAGTACGCGGCCATCCATGTCCACGAGGGTCTTGAAGGGGCTGTCCGGGCCGAAGCCCGTCCTGTGGGGAGTACGGCAGATCAGATTGGCCGCGGGGCCGATTGCCGCCAGCGGATGCGCCGCGTGGCTGCTCCGAATCGCCCCGGGCCAGGTGCGCACGGTCTCCGAAATGATCCCCATCCGCGAGGGAGTGTTCTCCCGGTCCCAGACCGTCTCCCCGCCCTGGAGGTATTGGCTGAAGGTGGGCACCACCAGCGTCCCTTCCGGCCCCAGCACGCCAAGCAAAGCCTGCACCACGGTCGGCGCGCCACCTTCCACGCGCCCGAAACTGGACAGGCTGCTGTGGACGATTACCGTCTGCCCTGCGCCCAGACCCAGCGCCGACAGGCCCTCGCGGATATCCTCGCCGGTTACGCCCGCATGTGAACTCATGTTGCGTTACTCCTCGGGGCGAATCAGCCAGATCGTGCCCGATGAATCCGTGCCGCCGCTAGATGCGACCTCGGCCACGAGTTCGTACTTCGCATCCGCGCGGTATTCCGGCAGCCTGATTTCGTAGACGTTCCCGCTGCTGCCACTCCCCGCCCAGCCACGGTGGATGTCCTCGGAGATCGCCTGCCCGTTCTCCAGAAGGCTGACCTTGCGGATCACCAGCCCGTGCGCGCCCCGGTCATACTGCCACTCAACCTGCCACGCGCCCCCCTGCTTGATGTGCGCGGTGACGTCTAGCGTGAGGGTCACGCCCTCCTCGCTCATCTGCGCCGGCTCCCAGCCCCCGGCTTTCGCATAAGTGCCTGAGAGCAGGCCGAACTTTGTACCCGGGGGAAGGGCAGCAGGCGTGTCAAGACTGTCCTTCAATGCCTCCAGTTCCCCCGCAAGAGCAGACAGTTGGTCAGCCTGGGTTTCGAGGCGAGTCGCGTCGCCGACGTAGGCTCCGCAGTTGTCGATGAAGTACTTATACTCCAGGGCCCTTGTCCTTGCCTCGTCCCCGAGAGCCCGCAGCCGGGCCACTATTTCCGCCAGCGTTGCCTGCCGCTGTGCAAGCTCACCCTCGCCCAGAGGCTTGCGCAGTGCGGCGTACTGGGAGGTGATGTCCCGGAAGGTGTTCACCTTCCGGCCCGCATACTCGGCCAGCGCGAAGCCCAGATCGGCAGCCCGCAGGGTCAGGTGATTTGTCCCGGCGAGTTCATTCAGCCGCCTCACCTTGCCCCGGGCCGCCTGCATGGCCTCGATGAGAGCGCCGGCACTGGCCGCCGCCACCGGGGTCTTCAGGCCGAACTCTCGCATGACGTCGCGCGGGGCCGTCCAGAGAATGTCCGTGGTGAGGCGCCAGTTGCGCCACATTCCTGCCGCCCCCGTGCGCGCCACCGGCTCGCGCAGGCCCTGAGCAACGAGGCCGGGAGCCTCCTGCGCGCTTGTTCCGAGCCACTGGTCCGCAAAGCGCCGGTCGAACTCGCCGGTACTGCTGCTGCGCGGGTTCCAGGAACAGTCTGCCGCGAACAGCAGGCCATACATGCTGTTCTCGATGAGCGCCCCGTGCATGAACTCCCAGGTTGTGCAATAAGCTCCGCCGCAACCCGCCTCGGCCCCTGCGCGGTAGAAGCCCCGGATGCCCCGTATCGTTGTCTCGTAGTCTGGCCAGATCACCGAGTAACTCACCACTGCCGGGCAGCAGTGCACATCCTTGAACCCCGCCTGCTGGTACTGCTTGAGAGTCGGGTATTCCGCCGGTCCGTGGTAGATCCACTCGGTGGGGATGCAGTCCTTTTCCATCTGGTCGCTGTACTTGAGGGTCATGTCGCTCAGTTCCGGTGTGGGGCCGTGGTGGGATGGCCAGAACATCATGGTCCGCCCGTGCTTCTTCACAAGCTGGTTTAACTTGTTCATATGCTCGGCGTACAGGGCGCCCATGCCGCCCGCTTCCACTTTCGCCTTGCACCGCGGGCACTTGGCGAACCCGAACTCGAACTCGTCGGCGCCGGTGTGGATGAACTCGGTGGTCGGGAAGGCTTCCACAAGCTCGGCGAACACGGTGTCCAGGAACTTCCAGGTCTCGGGCTCGCTGGTGCAGAAGACCCAGGGGTCGCCGGCCTCCCGCATCTTCTCCATCTCTGGGTGCCGCAGTACCGCCGACGCGTGCCCGAGGGCCTCGAACTGGGGAATCAACTGCATGTGGTACGGGCGGGCGTATTCCGTAAGCTCCCGGGCTTTGTCGTGGGTAAAAGTGCCCTCGCGTCCGAGGAATGGGAATGCCCTGAAGCGGAAGTCGTCCTCCATGTAGAAGAGCAGGCCATTGATCTTGCACCTTGCAAGGGCGCGGATCATCCGCTTCACATACTCCACGTTCACGCTCTGTCCCCGGGCGATGTCGTACTGGATAATCCGGTATGGGAAAGCCGGCCAGTCTCGCACGCTGCAGCAGGCGACCCCCGGGCCCCCCTCAGTCTTCCGGGCCATCTGGCCGAGTGTGATCGCCCCGTACAGGATGCCCCGAGCGTCCCGGGCTCTGACCTGCGCGCCGTCGACGGATACCTCCAGCGCGTAGGCTTCAGGACTGTCCGAGGGCACGTTGGGATCTGCTTTCAGCAGCAAGAGAGAATTGCGGGGCGCATCCCCCTTCTGCGGGTCCAGCGCACGCACGCCCAACTCCAGCCCGGTGCGCTCCTGGATCAACGCCTGCAGCTCCCGGGCAGCGAAGGCCGCGTCCTCATCGCCATCCGCGTGGCAGATAACGGTATCCGCCTCGAGCGCGAAGTCCCCGCCGGTCAAGTCAATCTGCTGCGGCAGGGGGATCAGCGATACGCCGGCATCAGTCAGCGCCGCCGCGGCCTTCATCTGCCGGGTGGATTCCTCGTCCATCACTGTCGCCAGTGCGAACAGGTCCCTGCCCGTGCCGTAACGGTAGGAGGTCCACCCGTCGCCGGCCACGGTCGCGCCGACGAAGATGTCGATGTATCCGCGCCGCCGGTCGTCGGCGGTGATTCTTTCAGTCAGGTCGATAGGGGCCTGGTTGGTCCGGTTCCATTCGTCCCCGTCGGTGACAATGGGGCCCTCATAGATAAGCTCTCCATCGGCGCTATCTCGCCGCAGCAGCAACTGGTAGCTGGTGCCCTTCCCGCTGTAAGCGACAACTGCCCCGATGCGCAGCCAGTACCCGGCCGCCTCCTGTTCGGGCACAGGAAATCGCATTGGCACCCAGTTGCCGGACTCGATGAGCCCGAGGTGTCCTTCGCCCATCGGGGTTCGGGCCAAAGGGGCGAGACGCTTTGCGTATTCGCCGAACTCTGCCCAACGCTCCGACTGGCATTGTCCGACACTTGTCACCAGCAGTGCCACCATCAATAGGGACCCGCAAATCCGCACCTTTCGCCACTCCTTTCGGTCAAAGGGAACATGGACACGGGTTCGCTCATTCCCGTGCCCTTCCCTTCTCGCATGGTCGGAGGTGACCCGGAATGTCACGCAGTATCTTCGCCCCTACCGTCCTTCTGGTGGTGCTTTCCTCGCTTGCAGCCGCGTCCGGAGCGCTGCCCGCGTTCTACCCGTCGGGCCAGCCACTAAGGGTGGATGGCTTCGACAATTGGGCAGTCTGGCGCGCGCGGTTTGATGTGCGGGAGACCCCTACCACGCACCACACCCTCCTTGATCGCCACGCCGCGCTGCTCATGTGGCTCGGGGACATGCGGCAGCGACGCTTGCCGGTGAACGAGGCACTTCCGCCCGCCACGGTCAGCGTGGTTGCCGAGCTCATCAAGAAGGGCGACTACGTGGCGGCGTGTACCGCCCTGGACGATCTTTACCGCAAGGCAGAGGCGTTCGCGGCGGAACATCACGAACCGAGCCGCAGGGGTTTTCTCTCCGGCAAAGTAATCGATGCCGCAGGCAACCCGGTCAAGGACGCTCGGGTCACGGTCTTCGGCTCCCCGCTTGGTGCGTACTCGGACGCTGAGGGCAACTTCGTCATCTCCAATGTGCCTGTGTCGGCGCCACGTTACATCCTGCGCGCCTCCAGTCCGGGCTTCATCGACGGATTCGCCGGCGGCCTGACACCGACAGACCAGCCCTCGGGCGCATCGGTGCTGTTGCTTGCTCCGCAGGGCGAAGCGTCGTCCCGGCTCACCGGCACGCTCTCGGTGCGCGTCTGCAGGATGGTGGAACTGCGCGAGGTGCCTCCTCCCCCCAGCGCCTTCGACAGCGCGGTGGTGGATATGAAGATATACCCGCGCGAGGTCCTGACCTACCTGGAACCCAGCCCCCAAGTGGACAGCGACAATACGGCTGTTGTTGCGCGGGCCTCGGCGATCCTGGCTTCCGTCGCCGAACCCCACCGCCTGCGATCCGCCGCGCTGGTGCAGGCCACAGTGCAGTGGCTGGTCGCCAACATCGCTTACGACTCCGAACGCTCTTTCCCGGGAGACTCAACCTGCGGTAACTGGCAGCTCGCCCACGGCGCCTGGAGCCGCGATCCGGAGGACTGGCTGCAATTGCCCTCCCAGGTCCTCGAGACCCGGCGGGCCGGCTGCTCCGAGTACGAGCGCTTGGCCGTCGCCCTTCTGCGGGCCCTCAATGTCCCGGCCCGCACGGTGCTTGTCGATACCCACCCGGTGACCCAATGGTGGGTCCAGCTCTCCAGCGGGAACGGTTTCTGGGCAAATGTCGAGGCCTGGCGGGCCCGATATGATTACGAGCGCACCGGGGTCGTTCCCGCGCAATTGCCCTCGGTGTCCGACAGCCTCATCGGCTTCTTCTCGCCCAACCAGCACTCTCCGGCCGAGATGGTCTGGGACGCGGCAAACCCGTGCCTGTGGCTGGCCGACTACGGTCAGATCGCCCAGACCGCTCTCAATCCGGCGGGACTCAAAGTGATGCAGCGCTGGATGGAGCAGTTCAAGACCAACGGCAGACTGCCCACCGGGGTGGACAGAGGAGTCATCCCGCCCTCGGGGCTTCGGCTGTACAAGTCATACCAGATATCCACCCGGGGCGCGGTGATCGATCTGTCGACCCTCGGGGCCCAACGCAAGCTGTCCGTGCGCTTCCCGGTCTATGTGGAGAACCAGTACCGCAAGACCATCGACATGCAGGCCTGGACGGATCACCCGGAGTGGCTGAAGACGGTGCGACGGGAGAACGTGCAGGACCCCGTAACGCGGCAGAACCTGGACTGGTATGTGCTGGAGTTCGAGATCAGCCGGGCAGCAGCCGTCCAGCCCGCGCCTGCAGGTTAGGACTGCGAGTGTTCGGCGAAGGGATTGCCTGTGCGCCTGGGGAACATGGGGCGCACTGAGCCGGGGGGAGAGGGAGCCCAGATGGGTCGCGCCCCTGTGAGCGCCGAGAGCCTGCCGTCCGGCCTGGCTCTCGTGATCCTGCTACTGCTCGTAGTGGTCTGCCAGCTGCTGGCCTTCGTGGTGACGGGACGTGATTCCGGCCCCGATTCCGACGAGGCGCTGTTCGCTTACATCGCCCATTTCTGGGCGAAGGGCGACCTCCTGCCATACCGCGATGCCTTCGAGAACAAGCCGCCGGGCATCTTCCTCGCCTACCGGCTGTTCATGGGTGACGGCAGCCGAATTCTCGGGGGCACGCGCCTGGCGGCCGTCTGCGCGCAGCTTCTCGCGGCGGCACTGCTTGGCCTGCTCGTTTCCTCATTCCAAGGAAAGCGCGTAGGCCTGACAGCCGGTCTGCTCGTGGCCGGGTTCCTGCTAAGACGCGGGCTCCACGGGCACCTCGCCGACACCGAAGCTTTCATGGCGCCGTTCGTCTGTGCCGGCATGCTGGTTGCCTGGCAATCGGTGACGCGGCAACGCGTCGGCTTTGCGCTCCTTGGCGGCCTGTTCCTCGGCTGCGCGTTTCTGTTCAAACCCGTCGCTGCCGCGGAAACCGCGGCTCTCGCCATCAGCTTTGTGCTGTTGCGCCTGCCAATGGCCGCTCTGCTGGCTTTGGTCGGCGCGGCGACACCCATCGCGCTGAGCTTCGCTTGGGCCGCTTCCGCCGGGATCCTGCGGGAGTACTGGCAGGTGGCCTTCGTCAGCCTCACTGCCCACGACACCCACCCCGCCGCTCTTGGAGACATCTGGCGGTCATTGGGCACATTCCTGATGCCCTACCTGCGCACCGATGGTGTCGGGCTGATCGCCCTGGCGGCGCTGGGTCTCGCACCCGGCTGGAAAGCTCCGGCACCCGTGCGGCCTGTGCTCCTTCTGGCGCGCTGGTGGGCCCTGCTGAGCATTCTGGCCATGGCGGGATCCGGATGGTTCTACCCCCACCAATACAAGCCGGTCGTCCCCGCAGTGGTTCTGCTTGGGGCCTGCGCGGTGGGGCGCTTCCGGGACCTGGATCGCCAGTGGAGGAATGTAGTTGGCCTCGCTGCGGCTGCATTCCTCGCTCTGTTCCTGTGGGAGCCGGCGGACTCGATCATGGCCGCCCGCGCTGACAAGGGCGACTGGATCGGGGCACGCAAACCATTGGTGGAGTACATCCAGCGAGAGACGCCTGAGCGCGAGCCGGTGTACGTCGTGGGCCTGCGAAGCGAGGTCTACATTCTGAGCGACCGCGTTTCACCCAGCCGGTTCTTCAATGTGGTCTTCGTGCAGGGGCATGTGGCGGAGCTCATGGACGATCTCACTCGAAATCCACCCGCGGTCATCGCGCTCGATGCCCTGGGTCGGCGCTGCATGCGCGGCGAGTTCGGGAACACGCTTGGTGGTTTCATTGCGTCGCGCTACACGCGGGCTACGGTGCCGGGCCTCGAGGGCTGGACAGTATACAGGCTGGCCCGTACGCCGCAGGCAGGAGGCGGTCGCCCCGCACCCATTGGTCCCTCGATGAATGCCATAGGCAGCCCGCAGGAAAAGTAGGGGAGAGGACAGCATGGCGACCAGCGCCCCGGCACGCCCGCGGCTCTTCTTCGTCGACTATCTGCGCGGATGGGCAATCATCGGCATGGTTGCCGCCCACTTCTGGCACGTCTTCCTGCGCGAGGACGTGCTGGAGCGCGTCCACGGGGAATCCGTCTTCTTCGCTCTCACCTTCGCCGCAGGGCTGTTCTTCGGGGTGGTCGGAGTCTCGTGCGCGCTCTTCCTGGGGGAGGAGCGCCCGGCCGAACGGCGCGTGGAACTGGCCCGGCGCGGCTGGCTGGTGTTCCTCGCCGGTTTCCTGTGGACCCTCATGCTCCGGGATCTTGCGCAGTTCGACTTCCTGCACTGCATCGGCATCGCGATGGCGACGTGCGGTCTGCTGGCTGTGTCTGCACGGGGCTGGATGGCCGGGCTGGCGCTGATCCCGGTCTGCTGGGGTATCGTTGCGTGGCAGCAGACTGCCCTGCCTGCCGGCCTCGAGCCCGCAGGCGGGGTCATTGGCTTCCTGATGAACTCGGTGCTCTTCACGGGGCACTTCCCGCTGCCGGGCTGGCTCCCGGTGGTATTCCTGGGCTATGCGCTGGGCGTGAGTCTCGTCCAGCAGGGAAACAGCCCCACGCGATTGCTTCGCGCCGTGGCTCTCGCGTTGGGCGCGGTTCTCACGGCGACGGCCTATCTCGCGGCCTTTCAGGGTTGGGGCCTTTCGAAGATCCCCATCAGCCTCGGGTACTCCATCCTGACCTGCGGCGTGTTTGCGCTGTCCTGGGTTCTGTGTTCATCGCTGGAGGGAGTGTCGAAGTGGGTGCCCCTGGGGAACGTCACGGTGACCCTCGGCATGTTCGCCCTTCCGGCCACCGCGCTCCACTGGCTCATCGGGCGGTCGATCATGCCCCGCCTGCATCTCACGGGAGACATGGGGCTGCCCGGCTACCTGATTGCGACGGCGGCCATTCTCGCCCTGATCGCTCTGGCATACAGGCCCTGGATGGCACTGGTCAATGCCTGGAACGACACGCGGCATGGGTGGCTGCGGTCACCATGGTTTCTTGCGGCGGTCGGGACCCTGAGCTACCTGACGGGCTACGTGGCCCTCGTCCTATGTGAGTTCAGGTTCCACGAGACCATCTCGTCGGTCATCGCCTGCGGCGGAATTCTCGTTCTGTGTCTGCCCCTGTATTCGCGCCGCGCAAGGAAGCGATGACCGGCAGACAGGCTCCGCAAGAACCAAAGCCCCCGGGTTGATATCCACGGGGGCTTTCCGATGAGCTGGTCCAGGGCCGGTGTCTGTGCCGGTACTCTCCTACGCTGCGCGGCGGGTTTTCTCGCGACGCTTCGCTGAGACCAGATCCGCCGAATGGTGCATTCTCTCCAGCATCTCAGCTCGCTTGGCCCAGCGCTGTCCTGCCGGCTCGGGGTACAGGTAACGTCGGCCCGAGGTCTTCGGGCGCGCTGTTGTTCCAGCTGATCGCACCGCTCCCGCCGCGTGACTGTCATGCAGCAAGATCCGCAGGGCCGCGTATGCGACGATCATCAACCCGATATGCAGACCATTGAGCGATGTGCTTCCCAGGGGGCAGATCCAGTCCATCGTCGTCAACTCCAGCACGTGCCGCGATGTGGTTATTCGAATAACAGTTCGATACTACTGCGAAACCAATCCGGTGTCAAGATGTAGAAGATTAAGATTTGACTCTATACAGCATTGGACAGATTTCGCGTGGAGTTGGTTCCGCGGCAGGCGAAGATTGCTACCGGGGGACCCGAACATCCATTCCGTGCGTGTCGGCTCAGCTTGACTTGTCGCCCAGACGCCGGGTAGAATCATCGTGCATACTAGTCATTCCGAGGGATGTTCCATTGACCTGCAAGCGCTGCCGTTCGGCCATGAAACAGACCCGCGGCACCCATCACCGTAAGCGCAAGTTCATCTGCCCGCAGTGCGGGCGCGTTGCCATGCAGGAGACCAACGCCAGGCGCAGAGCGCAGGCGTAGCGGGGTCGCGTCACAGACAGCCCCGACTGCGACAGGAAATCCGCTGAGATGAATCCGGCCGCCAGCAATTGGGTACTCGCCATCGTTGCCGTTGTCGCGCTCGGACTGCTCTGGCAGCAGGTTTTCGCGATGACCGGCGTGCTTTGGTGGGATGCCCCCAGTGACGTCCAGAAGGTGCCCCGCCCTGCGCCGCCGGTGATCCAGCCACCAGACACGGACTGGGTGGACCTGAAGGCCTACCTGGGGACGCACCCCGTCTGGCGGCCGTGAACTCCCCGAACCAATCGAAGGAGATAGACCGATGGCCGCTGATGGCGTTGTCACAATCATCGGCGCCGGCCTTGCCGGGGCCGAAGCTGCCTATCAGGCATCGCGCCTGGGCGCCAGGGTGGTTCTGTACGAGATGCGCCCCGGCACCATGACACCCGCCCACAAGACGGGCAAGTTCGCCGAACTTGTGTGCAGCAATTCGCTGAAGTCCAACAGCATGGATCGCGCCGGCGGGATCCTCAAGGAAGAACTCCGCCGCCTCGGGTCGCTGATCCTGCGCTGCGCCGACGCGACCGCAGTCCCGGCCGGCAGCGCTCTCGCGGTGGACCGCGAACGCTTCGCGGACATGGTCACCGCCACTATCGAGAGTGACCCGAACATCGAGATCCGCCGCGAGGAGGTCACTGCCGTGCCCTCCGAGGGCATGACCATTCTCGCCAGCGGTCCGCTCACATCCCAGCCCCTGGCCCGCTCTTTGTTCAGCATCACGGGGCAGAAGTATCTCTTCTTCTACGATGCAATCTCGCCCATTGTGGACGCTGATTCCATCGATCGGGACAAGGTTTTCCTGGCCTCCCGCTATGGTAAAGGCGAAGCGGCCTATATCAACTGCCCAATGTCTGAGGAGCAGTACAACGAGTTCTATGACGCTCTCATGGCCGCCGAGATCTCCCTGCATGCCGACGTGGACCCCAATGAACTGTTCGAAGGGTGCCTGCCCGTGGAAGTCATCGCTTCTCGCGGCCATGAGGCCCTGCGCTTCGGCCCCATGAAACCCGTGGGCCTCATCGACCCTCGCACCGGTCACCAGCCCTTCGCCGTGGTCCAATTGCGCGCCGAGAATCAGGAGCTGACCATGTACAACCTGGTCGGTTTCCAGACATCCCTGAAATGGGGCGAGCAGGCCCGGGTCTTCCGCATGATTCCCGGCCTGGAGAACGCCGAGTTCCTGCGCTACGGCCAAGTCCACCGCAACACATACGTCAACGCGCCCACGCTCCTGAAGCCCACCTTCCAGTTCCGCAGCCGCGATGACCTTTTCTGCGCCGGGCAGCTTACCGGCGTCGAGGGTTACATGGAGTCCACCGGCGCGGGGCTCATTTCGGGTATCAATGCCGCTCGCATGCTGTCCGGGCAGGAGCCCATCGCCTTGCCCCGCGAGACTGTCATGGGGGCCCTTGCCTATCACATCTGCAACGCCGACCCCGAGAGCTTCCAGCCGATGAATGCGAACTTCGGTGTGCTGCCGCCTGCCGACGGCCCGCGCAAGATGCGCAAGTCCCAGAAGAAGGAACTCCGCGGCAGGGCCTGCCTGGAAGCCCTTGACGAGTTCATCCGCCAGACGGGATTGCAGGTGGGCTGAAAGGACTCGGGCAATAGGAGCTGAGGTGGAGGGAAAGTGACGGGACATCCCGGCGGCGTTGCTGCCTTGGACGGCTTCCTGGACTACCTCGTGCACGTCCGGCGCGTTTCCCCGAATACCGCTGAGGCGTACGCGCGCGACCTCCTCGACTTCACCGAGTTCCTCGAGCACCTCTGGGGACCCGCCCGTGCCTGTGACTGGCCCGCCGTCGATTACCCGGTGGTGCGCAGTTACCTGGCGCATCTGTCGCGCCGGGCCCTGGAAAAAACCACGGTCGCTCGGAAGCTAACTGCCCTGCGTGCGTTGTTCAGGTATCTTGTGGCTACCGGCGTTGTGCAGGCCAATCCGGCAGCCCTCGCGGCATCGCCCAAGAAAGCAGCGCATCTTCCGGAGATTCTGCACGACTACGAACTGGCGGCCCTGCTGGAGACGCCGGATACATCAACGCCGCTGGGCATGCGCGACCGGGCGATTCTCGAGCTTTTCTACGCGACCGGGGTCCGGCTGTCCGAACTCCATGCCCTGAACGTGGACGATCCAAGTTTCGAGAGCCGCTCCATCCGCGTCGTGGGCAAGCGCAACAAGGAGCGCGTGGTCTTCTTCGGCGAACCTGCGGCGGACGCATTGCGCGAGTATCTTGACTCAGCGCGTCCCGTCCTGTTGGCGGCGCGGGTGGGTACCGGGGAGGAGCCTGCCCTGTTCCTGAACCGTTTCGGCGGGCGCCTGTCGAAAGAGGGCATCGCCCGGCGCGTTCGCCGGCATGTGCTGGACGCGGCGGTGATTCACCGCGTGTCGCCCCATGCTCTGCGGCACACCTTCGCGACCCACCTGCTGGATAACGGCGCCGACCTGCGGGCCATCCAGGAACTTCTGGGTCACGTGAATCTCGCCACGACCGGCATCTACACGCATGTGAGCGCCGAGCGCCTGCGGCGAAGCTACGACCAGGCGCATCCGTTGTCGGATCGCCGGGAGCAGTGAAAGACGGCCGGGCACCGGCCCGGCCAGGGGAGATAGACAATCATGAAAGTTCGATCAACCACCGTCCTGGCAGTGCGGCGAGACGGTATCACTGCAATCGCTGGAGATGGACAGATCACCGTGGGTGACACGGTGCTGAAAAGCAACACGAGCAAGCTGCGAACCCTGCGAGGCGGCAAGATCGTGGTTGGGTATGCCGGCGCCGCCGCCGATGCCCTCGCCCTCTTCGAGCGCCTCGAAGCCAAGCTCGATGAGTACTCCGGCAATGTTCAGCGTGCCTGCGTTGAACTTGTGAAACAGTGGCGCATGGACAAGGCGCTGCGGCATTTGGACGCGATTCTCATCGTCGCCGATCGAGACAACCTTCTGCTTGTCTCGGGAACGGGAGATGTCGTGACGCCTGATGATGATGTCATCGGCATCGGTTCGGGCGGTCCTTTTGCCCAGGCAGCCGCCATCGCCATGCTTCGTCACACGAAGATGGGTGCGGAGAAGATCGCGCGCGAGGCCTTGGCCATCGCCGCGGATATCTGCATCTATACCAATGACCACATCACCGTGGAGGTCCTGAAGTGATTGAGGGCGAGCTGACACCCCGGCAGATCGTGGAAGAGCTGGACAAGTACATCATCGGCCAAGACCAGGCGAAGCGCGCTGTGGCCGTGGCTCTACGCAACCGTGCCCGCAGGCGGCAGGTTCCTGAAGACCTGCGCGACGAGATCATCCCCAAGAACATCTTGATGATCGGACCCACCGGTGTGGGCAAGACCGAGATCGCCCGGCGCCTTGCGAACCTCGCCAATGCGCCGTTCATCAAGGTTGAGGCCACCAAGTTCACGGAAGTCGGCTATGTGGGTCGCGACGTGGAGTCCATCATCCGTGACCTTGTGGACACTGCATACCACATGGTGGAGGAAGAGTACTTCGAGGACGTCTGGGACGAAGCGGAACGTCGTGCCGAAGAGCGCCTCCTCGAGGCCCTCTGTGGGGCAGCTCGCGATCAGGAACCACGTGAGCCAGCCACGTTGTCCAGTGACAGCATCACCGATCTCGCCACCCTCGAGGAGCAACACAGGCGCGCGGAGCAGTTGCGCGCCCAGCATGAGCGCGTCCGGCAGTTCACTGAACGCCGATTGCGCGACCAGGAACTCGAGGACGAGCAGGTGGACATCGAGGTCGAGGAGAGCAACTGGCAGACAATGCAGGTCTTCTCAGCCGCGGGGCTCGAGGAGATGGGCTTCAACATGCAAGATATGCTCGGCAGCATGTTCCCCGCGAAGAAGACCACCAAGCGCATGACTGTCGCGGAAGCCCGACGGGTTCTCACCTACCAGGAAGCCGAGAAGCTCGTGGATCAGCAGGAAGTTGCGCGCGAAGCCCTTGAGCGGGTGGAAGAGAGCGCCATCGTCTTTCTCGACGAGATCGACAAGATCGCCGGCCGCGAGACGGGTCATGGGCCGGAAGTCTCCCGCGAGGGCGTGCAGCGCGACATCCTGCCCATCATCGAGGGCTCCACGGTGATGACGAAGTACGGGCCGGTGGAGACCAGCCACATCCTGTTCATCGCTGCCGGGGCCTTCCACGTCTCCAAGCCTTCGGACCTCATCCCCGAACTCCAGGGGCGCTTCCCGATCCGCGTGGAGCTCAAGAGCCTCACCGAAGAGGACTTCTGCCGCATTCTCGTGGAGCCGGAGAACTCACTGGTGCGCCAGTACACCGCCCTGATGCGGACCGAAGGCGTGGAACTCGAGTTCACCGAGGACGCGCGCAATGAGATCGCCCGTCTGGCCCGCCAGGTCAACGAGTCCGCCGAGAATATCGGCGCGCGTCGACTGTATACCATGATGGAAAAGCTGCTGGAGGAACTGTCTTTCGCCGCGCCGGAGATCGGCGAGCAGCGCGTGGTTGTGGATTCCGCGTACGTCCGGGCCCAGCTCAAGGACGTAGTCGCCGATCAGGACCTGAGCCGCTATATGCTCTGATGTGTCGCCTGCCCTGCGCCACCGGGGAACATCGACCATGGCAAGACAGGCATCGAGGATTGCATTCAACCTGTTAGGCGCCGCGCTCGGGCTGCGCGACCGTTTCTTGCCGCCCGAGCGCGTGCTGCATGAAGCGGAGATCCGGTCAGGCATGACGGTGATCGACTACGGCTGCGGCACGGGGTCCTTCATCCTGCCCGTTGCCGGACTCGTGGGAGAGACGGGCGCGGTCCTGGCTGTCGACGTGAATCCCCTCGCCGTCGAACGGGTCGCTCGCATTGCCGGTGCCAATGGATTGACGAATGTGCGGGCGCTCCGATCCGACTGCTCGATCGATCTGCCCGATGGGTCCGTGGATGTGGCTCTGCTGTACGACGTTCTCCATCACCTGCGGCCGCCCGAGCCCGTGCTATGCGAACTGCACCGGGTTCTCAAGGCCCACGGCAGGCTCTCGCTGAGCGACCACCATATGAACCCCAAAGCTATCGTGCACTGCGTCACGGCGACCGGGCAGTACCGTCTTGCGCGCCGTGATCGCTACACCCACACCTTCGTCCCGGTGCGTGACTGAGCCTGATTCAGCTCACTCATACACCCGAACCTGGTAGACCCGGGCCCCGAAGCCTTCGCCGTTTGCCGCGACAATCCGCAGCCGCAGTCGCTCGGTGTCAACTGGCCCGAACCGGTGTTCCCGCACTCGTCGGTAGTTCCCGTCCACCCGCACCAGCGTCTGCCAGTCACCGTCGACCAGCGCCTCCAGGGCGTAATCACGCACGCACATTTCAGATACGCGCTTTCCCACGTGCCACGGGTATTCGGCACTCGTGCGGTGGAGTGTGTCGAACACCAAGGCCACCCGGGACACCCGCACCGGTGCCTCCCACGCCAGCACCAGGTCCTGTGGCAGGCCATCTTGCGGTCGGGACATCCACATGTTCGTCGGGCCCCTGCTGAACCGACGGTGGAAACCGTTGGCGACTTGCCGCGCTTCGCCCACCATCGGCGCCGGATGCAGCCGGAAGGCTCCCATGCACCCGACACGTTTCCACTGGGCTCCCTGATGGCTGTGCTCGATCATTTCCGCGATCTCGCAGTCTTCCTGCGCCACTGCCCAATAGACATCGGGGTTCTGACCCACGGTGATCAGCAGCTGGTCGTCATCAGACGCTGCGTCTTTCGCTGCGGTCTCCAGCCCATCCAGCGGTATTGATTGCCAACCCTCGTGCCCCGCGGGCACGGTTACGGACCCGAGCCAGATCGTCTTCAGCGCCTGGTCCCGCAGGTCCTCCCAGCCGTGCCGATGGAAGTCATCCAGACTCTTCCACCGCGGCTCACGCTTTGTTCTCAGGACCGTCACCGGCAGCGCCTGGTCCTTGCCTGATGCGTTACGCAGGTACATCTCAGCCGCTCGCGGTCGCTCCGGCCAGTCGAACAGCATGATCCCCGCCGGAGCAATCAGCGGGATCAGCTGCCCAGGCTCCTGCGCGTTGAAGGATATTTCGCTCGTGGCCGTGACTTGCGCCTTCCGTGCCAGGTCATTTCCTGGTTCGAGCGGAACGCACAGGATCGTGGCGTCCGCGTCGAGGATGGCCCGGCGCAGTCTGTCAATGTGCCTGCGACCGATCTCCCGGGGTGTGCAGGACAGCTCACAACACATGGCTGCCGCCTGCCCGATTGCCTGCCCGATCGCGGCCCCGCTGCCCATGATGCGCGTGCTTGAATGGGCCAGATGAGTTGCGCTGATGAGCCGGCCTCCCATGAGCAGGTTGTCGATATTCCGCGAGTAGCAGCACCGGTACGGGATCCCGTACTGCGGCGGGATGCTAATGCCGAAGATGTTGCTGCCTTCACCCAGCGGCTTGTGATCGTCCAGGTCATGGCCGCCGTAGGCGATGTCGTCCTCGAAACGCCTGCCTTCTTCCAGGTCGGTCTGGGTCAGCACATAGTCGCCCAGGAGTCGCCGGCTCTCGCGCTTGCCTGCCTTGGGGCTAACCCAGAGGATGTCCCAGTTCCGGGTTTCCTCACGGTGCGGCCCGTTTTTCAGATGATCCCACTCGGCCCACAGCTGCTTCAGCAGCATCTCGTAGATCAGGGCGTCATCGCGCACCGTGTCCAGGTGCCCACCGGTCTCGGTCACGTACAGGAAGAAGATCCCGGATGGCCGATTGAACCACCCATCATGGTGGCGCACGAAGGAGGACAGCTGCCCGTGCCAGACCCGCGGGATGAACTCCGGGGTTCCCTCTGGCGGCACAAATACCACCTCTTGCTCCGTACGGTGAGCGATGGCGACCAGGCTTGTGCCCTGCACCAGGTTGCTGCGCTCGGCCGGCGCGGACCGTTCGCCGTATTCGGACTGCGCCTCAGTGCCGAAGTCGTAATCCGCTCCGGCAAGCGCTCCGATTTCCCCATCCCCTGAAGCCTCGATGACGCAGTGGCGGACGCCAATGCGCACCCTCCGAAACGCGCCCGTGTCCTGGCAGATCACCGCGCTGATCCGCGTTCCGTCCATCTCCGGCGCCACCGCGCAGTGGCGCTTCAGCACCCGCACTCCGGCCCGTTCAAGAGCAGCCTGCACGATGGCCTCAAACCGCCGCGAGATGTGATAGCCCATGCTCCCGCGCCCGGTCTTTGTGTACGCGTCCACCCAGCACGCTTCTTCACGCAATTCCTGGATGATCCCGGTCTCCACGGCGTAAGGGTTGTAGCGTTCGGCGCCGGTGATGCCCACTCCCAGGTCCGGCCCGGAATTGCCGCCGAGCACCGCGTCCTTCTCGATCAGCACCGTGTCACAACCACACCGCCCGGCCTGTATCGCCGCGCAGTAGCCCGATGGACCGGACCCAATCACCAGCACATCGCAGTCGATGGTCGCTTCGGAGGGAATGTCATTGATCATCATGGTACCTCGCTGAGTTCCTGCGTAGCGCTTCCGCGGTCACAGAAAAGCGCCCGCCTGTGACTGACGGGCGCTCAGTTCGCGCGCTTGCCCAACTTCTTGGCTATCTGCCCAGTGCCTCGTCGATGATATGGCGAATACTGGCCAACATCGCCTCAACTGCGGCCTCGGGCTCCGCATGGCCCTGGAGTACCGGGTATATGTGGCTCTGGATGGCGCGGCTTACCCTCTGATAGTCAGGGATGCGCTCTCGGGTTCTCGCGCTTGCGAGGATCTGCTTGAGCTCGCGGTAGTGGGGCTGGAAAGCCAGGATTTCCTGGTCGTCGTAGAGCGCCTTGAGAGTGGGCAGTGGTCCGCCACGCAGCGCCCGTTCCTTCTGGATCTCGTAGCTGCTCATGAATCTGATGAAGTCCCGCGCGGTGGAAGGCGCCAACGCGCCTCGCGGAACAGCGTAGTGCCACCCGCCCAGGAAACTGTGGCTCTCGGTGCCCGATGGTCCCACCGGCGCAGGTGCAATGCCGACCTTGCCGCGCACCGCAGAATCTGTCTGCATGGCGGGCTGCATGACGCTCGGGAGCATCCAGAGAAACACCGTGCGCCCGGCCAGGAAGTTTTCCTGGGGTTCCACGCCGTGCCCGGGCGCCGTGATTTCCCGCGGCGTAACTGCGTGAACGTGGATCAGGTCTCGCATGAACCGGACCACTTCCAGCGCCTTCCCCGCGTCTAACGTCATCTCTCGGGTTGCATCGTCAATGACCTGCCCACCGTTGCTCCACAGGTTCACAAGGAACGAGCTGCTGAGCCCCTCGTAGGTGAAGGCTGGGAACTCAAAACCGATCAGGTTCTCGTTGCCGGGCGCTGAACAGATGGTTTTCGCCTGGTCCACGAGTTCGTCCCAAGTGGCAGGGGGCGCCGAGAAACCGTGCTCCTGCAAGATGTCTCTGCGATACAGCAGCACTCCGCACAAAGCGATGGCGGGGACCGCATAAACCTCGCCGTCCACGAGGGCGGGCTCCACGACTCCTTCCAGGTGCTCTTCCCAGTCTCCCGGAGGAAAGATGTCGTTGAGGCTGGAGAGGCGGTCCGGCTGTATTACCCCAGGCATCCAGTACATGCACAGCGGCACCACGCTAAGGCTGGTCTGGCGCGCCGCCATGGCCTGGACCACCACATCCCGCGCCTCGTCGGGGTTGTAAGGAATGCTCAGCGGAACTGGCTTCACGCGCGGCTGGATCTGGGCGAACCGTTCCAGCAGTTCTTCATTGAGTTTCTCGTCGAACTCCGAGAAACTGCGCACGGCCAGCTCGATCGGCACTGCCCGGGCAGCTCCGGCCATGAGCCCCTCGGTGCCCTCGAAGCGCCCGTGGACGGTGAGGCCTTTGTTGCTGATGGTGAAGCGCCGGATGCCCTTGTCATGGTCGCTGCCACGCAGTTTCAGGACTGACAGGGCGCGCTGGATTTCGCTCTCCATCTCCACGTACTTCAGTAGAATGATGCAGTCTACGATAATGGAGATGTGTTCGCCCGTGACTTGCGTCTGCCCGAAAACTTCGGGCACCTCCGCGATCAGCAGGCTCGTGACGCCCCGATCTTCCAATGCGTCGCCCACCGCGTAGACAAGCTCTCGAAGGCCGTCCTCCTGGGTCGCGCCCATCTGCAGGTCGGTGAGCGAGTCAATCACAACCCGCTTCGCCCCGAGTGTGTCCACCTGCTCCTTGAGGTCATGAATGAACTTCTCCGGGCGCGTATCCAAGGGCGAGCAGTACACCACCTGGATCAGGCCCTGATCCTGGTATTCCCGCAGGGGCAGGCCGTAGCTCTGCGCGATCTCCGTGAGCTTGACCGGCGACTCCTCGAAGCTTACATACAGGCTTTTCTCACCGAGGCCGGCCCCCTGGCTCACGAACTGCAGGCCCACAGTAGTCTTGCCCACGCCTGCGCTTCCGGCAACCAGCGTGGAGAAGCCGCAGATCAGCCCTCCGCCCAGCATCTCGTCGAGGCCGCGAATACCCGTAGGAGTTCGGCAAAGGCCTCGGGCCCAGGCAAGGCCCTCGCGCTTTGACGGCTGGTGCCTGGGATAGACCGCGGCGCCGCGGTCGGTCAGCTCAAGCATGTGCTTGCCGGGAACGTGCGGCGCGCCCCGGCTCTTGAGCACTTCCACGTATCGCCGCCGCTGATTGTGGCTGAAGGTGTCGTATCGCAGCCGCACGACGCAGTCTGCAAGAAACTCTTCGAAGGGCACGCAATCGGTGTCGAAGCTCTCGAGTTCCTTGGTGATGACCGACGTGAGCCCCGCTCTGCGCAGCCCGTTCATCATCCCATAAACCGCAGCCCGCAGATGTCCCGGTTCGCGGCCCATCTGGCTGAAGTGCGAGACGCTGTCCATCAGCAGCCGCGTGGCGCCGATCTCGGCAACGGTCGCCTCCACGATTCCGCCCACATCCTGAAGCTGGTCCAGGAAAACCTCGGGGGACGTGCAGATGATTCGCAGTTTGCCCTCTGCCTCGAGTTGTGCCAGGTCCCACCCGAAGTTGAGTGTGTCCTGCTTGAGCTGGCGGGGGAACTCTTCGAAGGTGACGATGATGCCCGGGTTGCCGGACATCGCCGAGTGGTAAATGAACTGCAGCCCGACTGTGGTCTTTCCCGTGCCCGGGACGCCCTCGAGCAGACTGCAGCTTCCCTCCCGAAAACCGCCGGAGAGCAGCTCATCCAGTCCCGGGACGCCCGTACTGATCGCTCTAGCTGTCACTTGCTGTCGCTCCTGGCTGTGGGGGGCCATCCGCTTCGCCCCCGTGCCGATCCTCTTGCTGCTGGCGCACCAGCATCATCAGGATCTCTTTGCGCGCCTCCAGATCGTCGTGGTAAGCGTCGCTCACCAGGCACAGGAGGTTCCAGACCCACGGCTCTCTGGCCAGTGCGTAACAGGTGTACTTGCCGTCCGCCCTCACGTGCACCTCAAGTAGCTTGTGCGCGGCGAGCCGCTCCAGGGCAGGGCGGATCTCATCTATTCCGCGGTGTGTGCGCAGCGCGATGCCCGAACACGTATCGAAAGTGCTCGGGTTCGCCTGGTAGAACAGCGCCACATCCAGCCCCACCATGGTGCGCGCCACGTCCCGGATGAACTTTCGTACCCTGTCGTCCATCGCAATTCCTCTCGGCCCGCGACGGATGTTGCGCGCCCCGGCCCCAAATGGAGCCGCCCTTGCGGGTTTCTTCGCCATCCGTGTCTCCTATTCCTGCAAGATGTGCAGACAGACTTTTCCGGCCTCTATGGCTCAGGCCGTTGCGATCGCAGTGCTGATCTTATTCACCGCCAGTTTGCAGTTTTGTTCCGACCAACTTGTGTTTTCTGCCAATGAATCGGGGGTGAGAGCCATTTCGCAGACAAACTGTGGGACTTTTCCGTAGTGGTATTGGCGGACAGGATCGGATACACTACAATAGAAGGGGGGGCGGCCCGCAAAGGTCACCGCGGACCGCCGGAAACCACATGGGCACATCGAGTTCACAACCGTCTCCCAGAAACGAACAGTGGCGTTATGTGCGGGACGCGTACCGCGACGGCATCCGCGAACCGGCGGAGATTTCGCGGCGCATCGCTCTCGCGATCGGCACACCCGGCCGTCTTGCCATGGCGGACACGGGTCCCTCTATGTGCCTGGACTCTCTCCTGCTCGGGGCTCGCAGGTATTCCGAAGACCCCCCGGCCCCCAGCTCCCCCCGGCCCCCGCTCCAGACCGTTGCCCGGCTGCGATCTGACGCCGAATGGCGGCTGGCCCAGCAACACAGGGCTTCGCGATACACCGACATCGCACTCGATGCCCTGGGAGTGGCGGCCACCCGCGCGCTCGGGATCGGGGAGGACCTTGACGCCCCCAATGCGAAATCACTCTCCCGTTACCTGGATGAAGAGCGCATGCACGAGCTGGCCGCGGAGTTCCTCGCGGCTGATATCGACCGTTGCTTCCGATACTTCGTCGCCCGTGACATCAGCGAATTGGTGGGATCAGACTACCTGCCAACCGTTGGCCAGGCAGAGGAGTTTGCGCGCCAGGTCGCCCTTTTTTCCAGCCGTGCTACAGTCGGCGCGATATGTGCCGATGATGAGTCCAGGATCCAGGACGCTGTCAGGCGTTCCGGCGACCAGGAACGCCTCGCGGTCGTCGGCGAACTCCTGAAACAGGGCATCGACCGCAGCCTCGAGCGAATCTGTGTTGCGTCGGGGCGGGAGGGCACCGGCCGCAGTCATGCGCGCGGAAGTGCGGGTCCACCAGGCGATGATGACGACGCCGCACACACGCCGGCGCTCCGGCTCATAGACGATGACCAACGTGAGCCGGGGCGCGACTACCTGCCCGTGTACTCTCTGGAAGCGGCGGCGGGGTACTTCGGCGAAGGGCAGCCTGTTGAGAGCCTGGGGTACGTGCAAGCCCCGCCGGGGCTGCGCCTGTGTGACGGGCTCTTTGTGGTGCGCATTCGGGGGCGCTCGATGGAACCCAGGATCCCCGATGGAAGCTATGCGGTCTTCCGCACACCTGTTGTGGGGTCCCGCCAGGGCAAGATCGTTCTCGCCCAGCGGCGCGGGTACCACGACCCGGACACCGGGGGAAGCTACACGGTGAAACGGTATGAAAGTGCCAAGACCGTAAGCGAAGACGAGTGGAGCCACACCATGATCCGCCTCGTGCCTGAGAACCCGGAGTATGAACCGATCGAGATCCGGGGAGACAGCGCGGACGAACTGGCGATTATCGCCGAGTTCGTGACCCTGCTGTAGGAGTAAGGGCGCCGTCACTTTCCTTCCGCATGGCCACGCGGGTACCTGCGCGGGACGGGGACGGGGCTCGCCGCAAGCCACCATACATACGGGGGACCCAGTGCGAGCTGGGACTCTGCCCGGGGGGACAATCGGTTGCCTGACAGGTTCGTCGTCGCGCACAGTGCCCAGGGGGGCAGTGGCAAGTGCGCGCCGGGGGGCAACGAGACACTTGTTCTTGACTGGACCTCGGCCCGGCGCAACGCTATCTGTGACCCGTCGATGTTGCTGGGAGCCTGCGGCGGAAGGCTGACTGCTCCGCTGCAGGACCTGCTCGACATCGCAACCGCCATCTATCTTGCCGATGTGGCGGCATTTCGCGGTGCCCACGAGGAATGGGTGCGCCACTTGCACCTGACCATACCCGTCCTCGAGCCCACCTTCTGGCAAGCGCAGACCCCCGATCTGCAGCACCTTCTGTACAGTCTGACCCGGGACTCCTTTACATTCCACTTCCTGCAAGCGGACCGGGATCGTTCCGAGGACTGCCGGCAGCACGCCCTGCCCGGCCATCCGGATTGCGTATCACTTCTGTCAGGGGGTCTGGATTCTCTGGCTGGCGCGGTTTCGCTTCTTCGGGCGGGACGCAGGCCCCTGCTCGTGAGCCACCAGTCTGCGAACCCCGTTGTGCAAACCGCGCAGCGGCGGCTTGTGGCAACGCTGGAAACCCACTGGCCCGGTGGAGCACAGTGGGCAGGGGTTCGGGTGACGCCCGGGAGCTACGGCGTCGAGGCCCGGCCCTTCCCTCCGCCCGAGGAGCGCGAGCCGTCTCGCCGGGCCCGACCTGTGCTCTTCCTGACACTCGGCGCCATCGCCTCACACTGCCTGGGCACCTCCGAGGTCTACATGTGTGAAAACGGGGTGCTCACCGCGGCCTTGCCCCTCACTCCGGCGCGCATTGGCGGCATGTCCACCCGGAGCACCCATCCCGTGACTATCAAGCTCTTCTCGGAACTCCTCCAGAAAGCCGGGGTGTGCACAAGCTATCTGAACCCCTTCATGTTCCAGACCAAGGGTGAAGTGGTGCGCACATTCCTCAAGCCCGTGCTTGCGCCGCAGGAGATCGCACAGTCCGTCTCCTGCTGGATGGCGGGGAGGTTCGTGCGCCCATGTGGGGGATGCGTGCCGTGTCTATTGAGACGCATTGCGCTGCTCGCGGCTGGTTTGCCTGACGAGGCCTGCATCAACGACGTCTTGCGCGATCCCGAGCAGTACCGGGGCACAGATGCCTTCGGCAATCTCGCGGACCTGCTCACCCAGGCTGCAACATTCCTGGGCAAGACCGACCTGGAACTCCTCCTGGAGTACCCGCAGTTCGCGGACCTCATCTCCGCCGACGTGCCGGTCCAGGATGTCCTGCGCACCATGAAAAGACACGCGGCCGAGGTCCTGAACGTCTGTGACGCTCACTTCCCGGCGGCAGCGAGGATGCTCCACACCACGGTTTTCTGATCAGTGCTTACAGCTTCATCGCGTACATCACGTACTCGATGAGAGGCTCGAACCCCGCCTTCTCGTAGACGGCCCTTGCAGCGGCATGCCCCTCGTTCAGTCCGGTACCCACCGCCGCCACTTCCATCCCGGCTTCCCGGAACCTGTTCAGCGCGAACTCCACCTGCTGCGTCCCGATGCCCCGGCCGCGGAAAGCCGGTGAAACGCCATTGTAATGGATCGTTCCGACCTTCCGGGCCGAACTCATGGCGAAGCTCACGAACCCCGCCACCTGGCCTGCCACCTCGGTCACGTAGACATTGTCCATCTCATCCCACAGGCGGCTCATGACCTTGGGTAGCAGCCAGCGATCCCAGCGCTCGTCCCCGATGGCACCATACTTTTCCTCGAGGCCGAAGTCCGAACCGATTGCCCAGATCTCCTGCACGATCTCCTGAATGCGCGGCATGTCTTGCAATGTCGCCTTGCGAATGTTCATGTCTGGGTCTCCTGTGATGTCCACGCGCTCTTGCTCCTCAGATGCTCGCCAGTTCCCGTCGCAGAGCCTCAACCAGCATCTCTCCGGAGCCCGGGGCCAGCTTGCTCGTCCGCTTGAGTTCCAGTTCGTAACCGCCTTCGTCGTAGTGGTGCCGGTAGCCCACATACCCGAGATGCCCGTTGGCCAGTCCGCAGAATGCCACCGGCCCGAAGCCTTCCTTCACATCAAGCCCCAGTTGGCAGAAGGGCTGGACCGATGCAGCGCCGACGCGCAGGTCTCCGATGCGCAGGGCCTGAAGCTCGCACGGAATGCTCGTCTGCTGCCTTGTGACCTCATGCAAAAGCACCAGTTCCCGGGCGTACACGTGCTCCACGGTCTTCTCCCGCCCCCTTTGCCACAGCTCTCGCGCCTCCTGCAACTGAGGCGCGGATGGCCCTCGCAAGGGAAGCTCCAGTGTCTTGGACTTCGCTGCGGTCACAGGTTCGTACTGGTCGTCCGCGCTTTCCAGCGCCGCCAGCGCAGTACTCGCAATCGCCTGTCCTGCACGTCTTGCGGCCTCGGGGCCGAACGCGTCCTCGCGCCTGCCATTCACGAAATCACACTGGTTCACATCGCCGATTGCCCCGGGCAGGTAGACGGTGGGCACACCCAGTGCCTGCTCGATCCAGGCCGGGTAGTCGCCCGAGTACCCATCTCCCGTCATGAACGTGGTGTGGCACGTGAAGTTAGCAATGCACCCAAAGAGCGTCCCGGACTGGTCGTACACCCCGAGCGCCGCCACCGCCGGGTCAGCCGGGCCGAGAACGTGGTCGATGTCCGGGTTCCCGTAGCCCGGATTGGTCTTCACCGAACCATTCTTCATCCGGAAACGGCGGTTGAATGCCACCCCGTGAAGTTCGCCGCATCCCACCCGGATATGGGCCGGCCTGGCAATCCGTGACGCGACATCCACCGCACCGCAGATGGCCCTCGCGACCCGGTGCAGGTAGTCCGGGTCCGCCTCGGACATGAGCACCTCGCCGGTCGGCCCTCCGGTGTGGGTGTGGGTCGCCGCAATGAGCATCGGCACCGGATAGCCGATAGACTCCTCCACAAGTCTGCGGGCTTCCGCAATGCTGGACGCTTCCAGGAAAACGCAGTCCACCGACACCAGCGCCAGGGCTTCGCTGCCATCGCTGAACCACGCGGCTCGGGCATAGAGCGGGTCATGGGCGCCTGTGGCGTAGTGTTTGAAGAACCCGCCCGGCATCTCGCTGCCTGCCGCGGGAGTGATGTCGGCGCTCGCAAATCCTGCCCGGAATGCGCCCATCATGGCAGTTCCCGCAGGCCAAGTATCGTCGCGATATTCGCTTTCGCGTCCGTGGTGACGTCGATGGCCCCCGCGGCTGATGTGAAAAGCGTGGTAACCCCGGGACCATGTCCCGCCGTCACACAGCCGCCATGCACGACGATCCCCACGGTGACCGCGCCCGTCTTGTAAATGCGCCCGTAGGTATTGTCGGCATCCAGGATCGCGACGATATCCCCCAGGCGCAGATCAGCCAGGCCGTACTCGGCTACCACCGCGGGGTCGGAAAGCTGGACATCATAATCGCCGCGGGCCACGTTGTCGCGTCCGAGGCCGCTACCCATGATGCAGGCGGGGATAGACTTGGCCACCTTCACCTGCAACCTGCCGTCCTTGACCTTGACCTTCATCTTCTTCAGCATGCGCGGGTCTAGATTGTTGACGCTGACTTCGGGCGCGTCCAGCAGCTTCAGGCCCATCCCGCGGCTCCATATCTGGATCTTGTTCCCATAGCGCAGCTTGCGCAGCACGGCCTCGGGGAAGTCGACGAAGACGTGCTCAATCCCGCCGTGCTTTCCGGTGACCACGCCCTTTTCGCCCTCGGCCGGACCGTCAAGCACCACGGCCTCGTTGCCCACGCAGGCGTAGAGGTTGAGCCCGTTGTTCTTGTTGGCATCGGGGTTCTTCAGGCTGACTGCGGGCTCCAGGTGATCACACTCGAAGCCCAGAACGGGATCGCCAACTCGTACGTTGGTGCAGATTCCGCCCGTGCCGGGGAGCATCACCGGCTCGCCGTTCGGCGTGACCCTCCAAGTGCCCGGCGAAGTGGGATGACTCGGCTCGCCAACAACGGCGACTTCAACCAGCCTGTCCTCATTGGTGCGCAGCATATCTGGCCCTCCTTCATGGACAGCACCCCGGCCACCGGGGACGCATCTCCTGTTCGCCCTGAACTCCGCTTTACCTCCACGCGGGCAGGACTGCCGGGCTCCGCGGCGAACCGACTCCCCATGACCAGTGAGCAGTCGAGACAGAGCATTATAATCGGCACCGCAGGGCATGTGGACCACGGCAAGACTGCCCTGATCCAGCGCCTCACGGGTATCAACGCCGACCGTCTCAAGGAAGAGCAGGAACGAGGCCTCACCATCGACCTCGGCTTCGCGTGGTTCGACCTGCCCTCCGGGGTGCATGCTGGGATCGTGGATGTCCCCGGCCATGAGCGCTTCGTGAAGAATATGCTGGCAGGCGCGACGGGCATCGACCTGTTCCTGCTGGTGGTCGCCGCGGATGAGGGCGTCATGCCCCAGACCCGCGAGCACCTCACGATTCTCGACACCCTGGAGATCGAGGCGGGCATTGTCGTCCTCACCAAGTCCGACCTGGTCGACGCCGAGATGTTGGAATTGGTGCAGGAGGACATCGCGGAGGCGTTGGAAGGCACCGCCTTCGCCAACGCGCCGATGGTGGCGACTTCAGCCCGCACCGGCGCGGGCCTCGACGAACTCATCGGGCTCATCGAGCAGGTGGCTCTCGGGGTCTCCCCGCGTGACATTGCCGGGCCCACCCGGGTACAGGTGGACCGCGTCTTCACCATGAAGGGCTTCGGCACCGTTATCACCGGGTCGCTCATCCGCGGCAGGCTCCGTGTGGGGCAGGAGCTGGTGGTGCTGCCTGCCGGCAGAGCCACCCGGGTCCGCAGCATTGAAGTCCACGGCAACCATCTCGAGGAGTGCATTGCTCCGGCCCGGGTCGGAGTGAACTTGGCCGGGCTGTCCACCGACGAAGTTGAGCGCGGCGACCAGCTTGTGGCTCCTGGAAGCATGAAGCCCTCGTGGATGCTTGACGTGCGCCTGAGGTTATCGGCTGACGCGGACAGGCCGCTGGCATACCGCGAGCGCGTCCGGATTCACCACGGGGCGGCCGAGGTTCTGGGCCGTGTGGTCCTGCTGGACAGCGACTTTCTCGCGCCCGGCGACAGCGGCCTCGCACAGTTGCGCCTGGAAGCCCCGGTGGCGGCAGCTGCCGGCGACCATTTCGTGATTCGCCGCTACTCGCCCGCCCAGACCATCGGCGGCGGCGTGGTGCTCGATCCCGCGCCTGCCCGGCATCGGAGACGGCAGGTGGATGTCCTGCAGCGACTCCAGGCGCTCGAATCCGGCGCTGAGCGAGAGCGCGCCCGGGACTGGTTTGCGTCTCGCGGGGCTCAGGCAGCCTCCTCGGAAGACCTGGCCCGGGGGCTGCAGATGGACGACGACCAGGCTGAGGCCCTCGTGGATGGCCTGCTCGAGTCCGGGCAGCTTCTCCCGCTTGCTTCCGGCAGGTATCTGGACGCGGGGGTTGCCGAGCGCACCCTTGCCTCCGTAATCGGCGCCCTGGAAGCCTACCATCGAGCCAATCCGCTTCGACCCTGCATGCCTGTGCCCCGGCTCCAGACAACCCTGGGCAATCCGCCGCCCGAGACGCTGCAGTGGGCGGTTTCTGAACTGTCGGCGAAGGGCACAGTCGTCGCGGAGTCGGGCGGCGTCAGGCTTGCAAGCCACACGGCCGCAATGGGCCCGGAGCAGGAGAGTGCACTGGAGGCTCTGTACCGGTTGGCGGAAGAAGCTGCTCTGTCGCCGCCGTCCAGGGAGGAAGCCTTCGCCCTTCTGGCTCCCGCGGGAGATGCTCGATCGCTGCTGGAACTCGCCCTCAAGTCGGGCAGGCTTGTGGATGTGGGCGAGTACATCATCGCCGCCTCCGCGCTCGAACAGGCGGCCAACGCCCTGGTAGCTCTGCATGCCGAGAAGGGGCCCTTCGCCGTGGCCGATGCCCGGGATGTCTGGGGATCCAGCCGCAAGTACGTCGTACCCCTGCTCGAATACCTCGACGGGACCGGTTTTACGCGCCGCTCGGGCAACATGCGGACAGTCACGCGCTCTCCGGGGCCCCGTGAGGGCGTCCGGTAACCGCCTTGACAGCGGACCGCAGGTCGGACAACCTTCCTGCAGGTGATACCGTGTTTTCATGGCTCAGACGAAGGCAAGCCGATCAGCCCCGCGGGGAGGGTCTCCCCGGGGGCTTGCTGCGGTGTCCGTCCTGCGGACAGACCTACAATCCGCGGTACATGCAGTACTGCGCCCGATGCGGTGAAGCAGTACCGGATGAGCGAGGCAAACTGCCCCGGCCCGGCCCAATGGACGGAATGGGCGCGCGAGGCGGTGCCCCGGCCGGGCTTCCGCCGGTCCAGTGGCCGGGCGCTGAGGTCGCTGCGGAGGCAGCCGCCGAACACGAGGACTGGCGACCGTCCCAGGCTGTTGAGGACATGGTGCAGGAATACCGGAACCGGCTGAACGAGACCCCCGAAGACCACAGCGCCCGGTTCGCGCTTGCCCTGGCGTACGTCTTCGCCCGGCGCTGGGAGCAGGCTGCGCGGGAGTTGGAGCTGGTCATTGAAGCCCTGCCCGAGTACGCGGACGCCCGCTATCGGCTTGCGCTTTGCCGGGCGCAATTGGGGCAGCGTGATGCGGCTGTGGAGGCCGCACGAGCCGCCATTCGTCTCGAACCACGCCAGAAGCGCTACCAGAAGCTATTGGAGTCGTTGGAGCACGAACCACGCGATGACACCTGACGCCCCACCGCACAAGCTCTACCGACTGCTGACTCTGCCGGCCGCCGGCACTTTTCTCGCGCTGATCTCGGTGCGCCTGGGGGTGCGTGAGTTCTGGACCGACGAGATCATCACCGCCGGGCATGTGCGAACCTTCGCGGCAACCGTCGACGCCTTCCACCCGCGCGGTTTCTACGTGCTCCTGTACGGCTGGAAGCAGATTTTCGGCGACAGTGACCTCGCTCTGCGCGCTTTCTCTGTGCCGTGGGCGATTCTGGCGTTCCTGTTGTCCTGGGCCATTTCCTCGCGGCTGCTGAGGCCCGGCCAGACTGCGCTCGCGCTGTGGCTCATCTGCCTCTCGCCATTCCTCGTTCTGTACTTCCGTATGGCCCGGTTCTACTCGCTTGTCACGGCGCTGGTCCTGCTGGTGGCCTACTGTGCGGTGCTCGTGGCGCAGGCCGGCAAGCGTCGTCACTGGGCCGCACTTGCCCTGGTGAGTCCGTCTCTGGTATACACCAACTACCTGGCAGCGCTGCTGCTTGGACCGCTCTTCCTGTGGCTGGGCTGGATATCCTGGCGCCGGGGTCAGGTGTGGCGAGTGCTGCTTGCTATGGTGCCGACCGCCGTAGCCGCCCTGTTCGTGGGTGCCTGGGTGCTGCGCGTCGCTGACAACATCAGGGCCATCGAGTCCGGCGCAGCCCATGCATCGCTGTCGCATCTCCTGCTTCGCCTGGTGTTGCCGCCATACATTCTGGCCGTGGGGGAAACCACCGACCCCTGGCGGATCTGGATAACCGTCCCCGCCTTCGCGGCGGCGGCTGGGTTTTTCTTTCTGGGCCTGGTCTCAAGCCCCAAAGAAGCCGCCTGGGCGCCTCTGCGCTGGTCATGGCTGCTTCTGGTCGTGGTCGGGGCCGTGGTGCTGACAACTATCGCCCGCGGGGAACCCCTCTCAGCTGCCGCGCGCTCTACTGTCTTCGCCGCGCCCCTTGCATACATCCTCATGGCCGTCGGAGCAACGCGCATTCGGAGCAAGTCGCAGCGCGCCTTTGCCCTTGCGGTGGTGCTGGTGGCCGATGTCTACGGGCTGCGCAACTACTTCGCCGGAGCCCAGTTTCTCAATCCCGGGTATGCGGTGCCGTGGCGAGAGATCGTGACCTTCATCCAGCAGAGAGAGCAGCCTGGGGACCTGGTGCTCGCGTTCTTCGAGTCCACGCCGGGGCGTTACGGGGAGTTTGGGAGGTTCATCACAGGCCGGCCTGACTACGCGCCGCACGAACTGGAGCCCGTGGAGCACTGGCCCCAGGGAGGCTTCCGTCTGTGGCTCATCGGAAGGGACCGTGGCTCCGCGGAGGCCCGCCGTCTGCAGGAGACCACAGTGAAACACCTCACCCCGCGTGCTGCGCGGGTCGAGATCACGCGCTTCATGCTTTATTCACCCGTGGACCGCAAGTTCCGCAGCTTCTTCCTGCGGCGGCCCGTGCCCGAATCCCATATCACGGTCTACCTGTTCATTCCCCCGGACAAGCCCCGCGCGCCGGAGGATGCGCCGAAGTTCCTCACCGGCGGACGCGCACCGTCTGACCAGACGCCGCCGACTCATCCAGAGCAAGACACACTCTGACCGTCCGCAGACCGTCCGCGATATTCGGCTCGCAGTCGCGGCCTGACAGCGCGCAGTCCACGAAGTGGTCCACCTCCTGCTGGAATGGGTGATGAGCCACGTCACCGCTGTTGGGCAGGACGCAGGGGATTTCTATGAAGTCCGACTGTTTGGGCGCCAGCTTCCTGGACCAGATCCGGTTGTCCCGGACGGTGCCGCCAGTGCCCAGTAGCTCGATGTTGAACTGGTAGGGCCCCACAATCTCCAGGGAGGCCGATACCCGCCCCACCGCGCCGTTCTCGAAACGCAGGATGCCGGTCTCGGTCATGTCGAACTCGAACGTGTCCAGGCCCTTGCGGGCGAAGGCGGCCACTTCCACGACTTCGCTGCCCACCAGGAACCGAATCATGTCTACCGCGTGGCTGCCTCCGGCGAGCATGGCGCTGCCCGTGAACTGCCGCTTCGCGATCCATCGATCCGGGCTGATGACTCGCCCGGCGCCGTGCCAGTAGTCGGTTTGGGCGAAGATGATGTCACCCAGCGCCCCTTGCTCCTGCAGGGCCCGGATATTGGTGACCAGCGGATTCCAGCGCAGCACGAAGCCGACCACGCTGGTGATCCCCGCCTCCTGAACCGCCGACTGGAGCGCATCGCACTCATCCTGCGTGATTGCCGGCGGCTTCTCCAGGATGATATGCTTGCCCGCCTTGCACGCCGCGATGGCGTCCGAAGCATGCAGGTAGTTGGGGGTGGTGATCGCCACTGCATCCACACGACTGTCGGCGAGGAGCGCCTCGTAGTTCGGGAACACAGTGCAGTCCAGGCCCAATTCGGCCACGAACCGCCGCGCATTGTCCGGGTTGCGGCTGGTGATGCCCACGAGTTGGGCCCGGGGGTTGCGGGTGATGGCCTTCGCGTACTCGACGGACACCCATCCGCTGGCATTGATCGCTATTCCGAGACGGTCGGGCATGTTGACGCCTCCTGCAGTTGCGCGTTGAGCCTACCAGATGAGCACACCGTGGAGATCAGTGGACCAGTCAAACACCCGCGCATTTGCCTGCATAAGCGCCTGGCGCACTGCATAGTCGCGATTGGGCGCGCAATGGAAGAGCATGGCCCCACCACCTCCGGCCCCACAGACGCGCCCTCCAGTGGCTCCGGCTTTACAGGCCACGTCGAAGAGCTCCTCGATTCGGTCGTTGGTAACGTCCGGGTGCAGGCGCTTATGCAGCTCCCAGACTTCGGTGAGCATGTCGCCGAGAGCGTGCAGGCGCCCCTGAAGCAGCGCGAGTTTGATGTCTTCGGCGCAGCGACTCATGGCCTGCAGTGCCCCGATCACCACAGGGTCTTTGCGCTCGAATCCGCTGGCCACCGCGTCCAGGATAGTCTTGGCCGGCCGCGAGATGCCCGAGTAACAGACCACCAGGGACTTCTCGAGCTCCGCGATGGCGGGTGCTCCCAGGGGGAGCCTGTCCACCTCGACATGCCAGCCGACCTGGTCGGGCCAGTAACACATGTACTTGAACCCGCCGCCGGTCACGGGCGAGTACTGGTCCTGCCAGCCATACGTGGTCCGCAGCGCAACCATCTCGCATTCCCGGGCCAGTTCGGCCATCTGATGAGCGGTGAGCTTGTACCCGGTCAAGGCGTCCAGCGCGGCGATGATGCAGGTGGCGATGGTTGAGGATGAGCCCAGACCGGCTCCCGCCGGCATCTCGGAGTACGTGGTGAGCTCGACTCCGTGCTTCAGCTGGAACCTCCGGACGATCTCCTGCGCCAGCCCGAGTTCCCCGTCGGGCGACAGCGCGTCCCTGCTTTCCACGACGACATGCCGATCTCCCTGGTCCGGGGCGTGGAAGACGATCAGGTCGTCGTAGCGCTCGACGCACGTGGCATAGATGTACTTGTTGATGGTAGCATTGACGATGCTCCCACCGAACTCGCGGCAGGCAGGCACATAGTCGGTCATGCCCACGAAGTCGATGCGCAAAGGTGAACGAGCCTGCACAACCCTGGCAGCGGCCATTCTAGAACACCTCGGAGAACTTCATTGCGGTGGTGCGGGCAGGGCGGTGTCCCCACCCGACATGCGGGCTTCGGAGCGCCCGCAGAGCCTGTTCCAGCACCGAGGGACGAATCCCTCCTGTGGCTGGGGATGGTTCCGCGGGAAGGCCATAACCGTCACCAGAACGGAGCTTCAGTTTCGCCGGTGCTTCCACGTGGTCTGATCGCTGGTCGGAGCGTATCCGGCTTTGACCAGCAGGAGTGCGGTCCCATTGCCCGCAGAGCGGGCGAGAGCCCATAGCCTGGGGCGGAAGCCTCCGGATCCACTTCCGCCGGGGGCCGCAGGCGGACGGCTCCTGCCGGAGCCTGACCGCGGCCCGGCTCCAGCACCAAGGGTACCGGGGCGCCGGCCACACACGAGGCCGGCACGCCTCTGGCCAAACCGCTGCGCCTGCGCGCCTGCGCGAAAAAGTTTGCCTTTACACGCCGGATCGTGTATAGTAAGCGAGTTCCTGTCGGCGATAGCGGGCAGGGACTCTCAAAGGCTAGGGTGCTATTGACCGACTGGACAAGACGCTTCTCCTCCAGTAGGGGCTGCAAGTGCGTCACTAGTCAACACTGGTAGGAGGTGCGTTTGTCAAAATGGCAACAGGCACCGTCAAATGGTTCAACGACGATAAGGGTTTCGGTTTCATCGAGACGGAGGGGCACGCAGACGTCTTCGTGCACTTCTCTGCTATCACCGGCGAGGGCTACCGCAGCCTGAACGAGGGCGCGAAGGTCGAGTTCGACATCGTCCCTGACGCCAAGGGCCCCCGGGCAGCCAACGTCACCGTTATCGGCTAAGAATCCGGAAAAGCAGTCAGGAAACAGCCCCACCGAACACCACGGTGGGGCTGTTTTGTACGCGCGGGCGTCTGGTTTCCCGCGCCCCGTCCCTTTGGGCGCGGCCCCTTGCCGCTGCCTGCGCCGGTGTCTATAATGGCTCAAACCCATGTTCGCGGCTCCCTCGGGGAGCCGTGTTCTTGCTAGCGGAGACGGTAATGATTGCTCTCATCGACTATGGAATGGGGAATCTCGGCAGCGTCCACAAGGCGCTCCTGAGGGTGGGCTGCGAGGCGGAGATCACCGACGATCCCGACAAGATATCCCGCGCGAAAGCCGTGGTTCTGCCCGGCGTGGGCGCCTTCGACGACTGTGTGAAGAACCTCGTGGATCGCGGCCTTGATGTGGCGGTGAAGGAGGCCGTCAACGCCGGCAAGCCATTCCTCGGGATCTGTCTGGGCTTGCAGATGCTTTTCGACAGCAGCGAGGAAGGCGGCAAGTACCCCGGTCTGGGCATCGTGCCGGGGAAGGTCGTCCGGTTCACCCACGACTTGAAAATCCCTCAGATTGGCTGGAATCAGATCTCCATCCGCAAGCAAGCGCCACATTTTGCAGGTGTGCCGGACGGTTCGTGGGTCTACTTCGTACACTCCTACTACGTGGTTCCGGAAGACGAGTCGGTGGTGGCGACGGTGACTAACTACGGCTACGACTTCGTCAGCGCGATCTGGCAAGATAACGTCTTTGCGACCCAGTTCCATCCCGAGAAGAGCCAGGCCGTGGGGCTTCGGATTCTGGAGAACTTTGCGAATGTGGTCAACGGTTAGCCGGGCCGTGGGACGTTCCCGACAAGGGAGCGCCTGCCTGAACAACCGGACCCGGTAAGGGGGTAACAGCTTGCTCGTCATTCCAGCAATCGATATTTCGCAAGGCCAGTGTGTTCGCCTGCAGCAGGGCGACATGAACCGAAAGACCGTGTTTGGCAACGATCCTGCCGAAGTCGCAAAGAGGTGGGCAGATTGCGGAGCCGAGGTCATTCACGTGGTTGATCTTGACGGTGCGGTGGGGGGGAGCTCCGCCAATCTCGAAGCCGTCAAGGCTATCGTCGAGCGCGCCGGAGTGCCCGTGGAACTCGGCGGAGGATTGCGGACGCTCGAGGATGTCGGCCGCGTCCTGGACATGGGGGTCCAGTGGGCGATCATGGGCACCGCCGCGCTGGAGAACCGAGACGAGTTGGCGGCATGTCTCGACCAGTTTCCCGACCGGATCATCGTCGGCATCGACGCGCGGGACGGCCGGGTGGCGGTGAAGGGGTGGGTAGAGACCAGCGGAGTCAGCGCCATCGATTTGGCCCGAGATGTGGCAGAGATGGGCGTGAAGCGCGTGATCTTCACCGACATCGCCACCGACGGCATGCTGGCCGGACCGAACCTCACCAGCACCCGGGCCATTGCGGAAGCCGCGCCACTCGAGGTCATCGCCTCCGGCGGCGTCACCACCCTCGACGATATCCGCGCGGTTCGCATGCTCGAACCCTCCGGGGTTGTGGGTTGCATTGTGGGCCGGGCTCTATACAGCGGCACCATTGACTTGACCGAAGCGATCGCGCTTGCGACAGAGTTCTGACCGAGTTCTTCCGGCACCAGCGGGTTACCGCCAGCAGCCAAAGCGGCCAGATACACCTGATGGAGGACAAACGAATGACCATTGTCAAAGTCGAGCGGCTGTCCGACCTCACCCCCGAACGCCGGCAGGCAATCCTGAGCCGCTCCATGGAGGAGATTGGGGACGTCTTCGACAACGTGCGCCAGATCTGCGAGGACATCCGCAAGCGCGGAGATCAGGTCTCTCTGGAGCATTACAAGAAGCTCAAGGAAGATATCGTGCCGGCCGATCTGAAGGTGACCCGCGCTGAGATCGATGCCGCTTACGCACAGGTTGGCGACAAGGTCGTCGAGCAACTCAGGTTCGTGGCCGCAAACATCGAGAAGTTCCACCGCGCCCAGTTCGAGCGAGACATGTGGTCTGTGGAGATTGCTCCGGGCATACTGGCCGGGCGCATCACCCGGCCCATGGACAGTGCGGGCTGCTACATCCCGGGGCGCCAGGCGAACTACCCCTCCAGCGTTCTCATGACCATCATCCCGGCCAAGGTGGCGGGGGTGCAGCAGATCGTGGCCTGCACTCCGCCCGACACCGGTATGGTCGCCAACAACACCTCACTGGTTGCCGCGGACATCGCCGGTTGTGCCGATATCTTCAAGATCGGCGGCCCGTGGGCAGTTGCGAGTATGGCCTATGGTACCGATCTGGTACCCAAGGTGGACAAGATTGTGGGACCGGGCAACAAATATGTGACTGCTGCGAAAATGGCGGTCTTCGGCTCCGTTGCCATCGACTCCCCAGCGGGCCCCAGCGAGATCTTGATTTTGGCCGACGACACCGCTAACCCCGAGTGGATTGCGATGGATTTCTACTCGCAGGTCGAGCATGACCAGGACGCCGCCGCGGTTCTCGTCACCCCGGACGCCGGTCTTGCACAGGCTGTTGCTGACGCGATCAATGACAAGTTCAAGACCATCGCCCGGCGCGAGATACTCGCCCCGGCGCTGGAGCACAATTCGGCGATTCTCGTGGCAGACACCATGGATGACGCTATCGATTTCACCAATGAGTACGCCACCGAGCATCTCGAGGTGGTCACCCGCGACCCCATGCTCATGCTCCCGCGCATCAAGCACGCGGGCTCCATCTTCCTGGGGCCATACGCCCCGGTACCGGTAGGCGACTACGCCTCCGGCACCAACCACGTCCTGCCTACCGGCCAGTGCGCGCGGATGTTCAGTGGCCTGTCTACCGATGATTTCATCAAGAAGCCGACCTGGCAATTCCTGTCCAGGGATGGCCTGAAGCACCTGTCCGAGGCCGTTCTAGTTCTTTCCGAGGCCGAGGGCCTGCCGTTGCACGGCGAGACCGTGCGGGTGCGGCTGGAGGAGTAGGAGGGACGGCTGGCGCCCCAATAACTGTGAGGTGACTGCGCGTGATTACCCGCATCTACATCGACAACTACAAGTGCTTCAGCAACTTCGAGTACCGCCCGGCTGCGAATGAGCTGTTGCTAGGGAGAAATGGTGTCGGCAAATCATCCGTGTTCGACGTTCTGAGGATGCTGCGTGGCCTAGTGTACGATGGCACCTCCATAGCAGACTCTGACTGCCTGGGCTTGGGCACGCGCACCATCTGGGACACACGCGAAAATCAGTTGTTCGAGCTCGAGGTCGCCGGGAATGGCGGAGCCTATCACTATTCGCTCAGCATCGAGTATGATGAGGAGAAAACACGGTCCCGGATAGGCGTCGAGGAGCTGAAGTTCAGCCCGAGGGACTCCGCAGAACTGCGCCTGTTCCGGCGTGAGCGCGACGAAGGTTGGCTGTTTCGCGACAACGGGAGCGACGGACCGGAGGTGAGGTTGGATTGGAATCGATCCGGTCTCTTCTCGATCCAGCCACGACACGACAACACACGGCTGACTTGGTTCAAGGAACGCTTGGGCCAGACACACTGCATTCGCGTTGTACCCGCCCAGATGTCCGGATGGACTGAACGCGAAGACGACGCACCAGACTCAACACTCTCAAACCTGTCTTCGTGGTATCGACACCTCAACCAGGAGGAGCCTCGTGTTCGAGACGCCCTCCACCGCTCGCTGCAGGCCGTGATAGACGGATTCTCAACTTTCTCGTTGAGGCGCGTCACTGAGGAAGGCAGGCGCCTAGTCGTGGAACTGGAGTCGGAGGGCAGCCCGCACACCTACGACCTAAGCCAGCTTTCGGACGGGCAACGTGCCCTTATTGGGCTCTATACGCTCAGCGCATACGCGTCACAGTACCCTTCGAGCGCAGCCAAGTCGGTAACGCTGTGTGTGGACGAACCCGAGAACTTCGTGGCGCTCTCAGAACTCCAGCCCTGGATCCACGAGATGGAGGACTGCGTGGATGGCGAGCGAGTCCAATTGCTGCTTGCCTCCCACCATCCGGAGTTCATCAACCACTATGCGCATACAAGCGCGGTGCTTCTGTACCGCGTGAGAGGGGGGCCAACCCGGGTAAGGGCTTTCGATGGGGCCAACCCAGACGGCTTGGCACCTGCCGAGATTGTGGCACGGGGGTGGGAAGATGAGTAGGGGGGCGGAAGTGGTTCTGCTGTGTGAGGACAAGCAGCACGATTGCTTCTTTCGTCGATTGCTCAAGCTACTAGGGTACGGGCGCATCCGAGTCAGGGAAGACTATCCTAAGGGGGGAGGAGAGGCCGGCGAGGGTTTCGTGCGTCGGGAGTTCGCGGCGGAAGCCAAATGGCAGCGGCGCAGAGCGTCCAGAATGAAGTGCGGCCTGTTGGTGGTCATTGACGCAGACTCTCGCAGCGTAGACCAGCGGCGCAACGATGTGCTGGGTCCGCTCGATCCACCCCGCGCCGCCAACGAGAATATAGCCATCTTCGTGCCGAAGCGTAACATCGAGACCTGGATCGCCTACCTGAAGGACGGCGTCGCGGTGGATGAAGTCTCGCCGTACCGGAGGTACCCTGGCTGCGAGAGCAAATGTCATCCCGCTGTTGATCGCTTTCTCGAAATTGCCCGGACGGGGGTCCCCTCCGACTGCCCGGACTCGCTTTGCAGAACCATTCGAGAAGAGTACCCGCGTCTGCCCTGATCACCGACGGGACTGCCCGATTCCACGGCGCTTGCTTGAGTTCGGCATTCCGAACCGAGATTGAGGAAAGCAATATTCCGCTCATTTGGTCGTCACGGCCGAGGACGTTGGAAGCCCTACCGCAAGAAGCTTGAGCTGTCACGGAAGCGTACTTCGACGCCCAATGCGGGCGGCTCTCTGCGTCACCGGAGAACACTGGCGTCTGAGCTATGTGGAACATCCAGCGCCTGCCATCTGACGAACCGTGCTATTCCTCTTCCTGACGTGACCGCGCCTGGACCATGCGCGCGATGGCCTGATGGTCCCACCAGATGTCCTGGAGGATCTGGCCGGCGATCTGCTGGGCACTTGGCAACGTTTGTGCGGACAGCCACGGCTCGATGTTTGGACGGGTGATTGAAGCCCGGAATACCATGACATCCTGCTCTCGGCCGCTGTCGTCGGGAACGCGGGCAAGAGCGCGAACAATGAGGGTACCCAGTCCCTGTTCGGTGCGCATGGCATTGACACCGGCATAGAATGCGGCGATGAGCAACTCGTTCTCAAGTCGTCCGAGGTCGGAGGTGGGCGGCATTGAGATGGTCAGGATGCCGAGCCCGGCGTACTCGTCGAAGGCCATCGCGGTGGCTTTCGCGGACAGGCCGCCTGCCCCCGCGCGTTCGAGATGGAGCTGTGACATGATCCGCCGGTCTACATCGCTGGCCACGGCGGACGACGCCCGCTGCACTCGCTGTCCCTGAGGGCGCTGAACGGGTGGATTCGCGCTTGAGCCGCCCACCGGACTGCGATATTGCGGCCCGCTTGCGGTGGGCACGGCAGCCGAGCCAAGAGGGGGCCGCGTTGTGTCCGGCAGCGGGCCCGCCGGCCCCGGAGCCACGGGCGCGGATACACCTTCCGCCTGCGTGGCGACCTCCGCATCCGTGGCGGTCGGCGTATATTCCAGCTCCTGGGCGCCGCCACCATTCGCGGCCCTGACGAGAAGGAGACCGAGAATCGGTATCATCAGGATGCCCAGTATGACCGCGACGATCACCCACGTGGGAGTCCAAGCCTTGCGGGCAGGGGCTGGAGCTACGATCGGGGGGGACACCACTGGGGCCTCATCACCGCGGATTGCATGACGCCGCGCTGCGGCAAGGCGCTCCATGACGGCTCGGTCGAAGTTCAGGTCCAGCGCGCGCTCATAGAAATCCACCGCTTTCGGCCAGTCGCCGGTTCCCGCGTACGCGTCACCCAGCACCGCCCACGCGGCGCCGCTCTCCGGGTAGCGTTCGACAATACTCTCACACAGGCCAACGGCGGAGTCGAACTGGCTGGCACGTATGAAGGTCTGCGCCTGAGCGATCTCTTGCTCCAATGTAGCGTGCGACCGGGTCTCTTCGGACAAGTACCACACCTCCGCCAATCGCGTTGCGGTTGCCGGCCGACCGACATTGGGGCCGCAGTCAGGTCGGTCCTTTCAGTCCTCGAGCGACCCCAAATGCTCCACCTCCGCGGGCCATTCGCCTTTTGTGTCGCCCACCCTTGGTTGGATATCCTTCTCCATCCGGACTCGGGCGATGCGGTAGCCGCAGTGCTTGTAGAGCGCCACTGCTGACTCGTTGCAGCAACTGGCATCAAGGCTAAGGCGTTCCACGCCTCTTTGAAGGCACCAGGTCTCGGCGAAACCCAGGAGCATCTTGCCGTAGCCCTGCCCACGGATGTCCGGCGCGACGTATATATTCTTGATGTATCCAATGCACGGATCGACCATTGTGGCGATCAGTGACAGCCACAGGAAACCGAGGGTGCGCCGCCCGTCTTCCAGGACAAAGAGACCTTCTGTGGCGTCGTTACGGTACGATCGCCGTAGTTGCTCGCCGTAGTCCCGAAGGAACTGGGCATCAGCAACAAAGCCCGGGAAGTTGGTTTCGTAGATTTCGCGCTGGAACTCGACCACCGCCCGGCCATGCCTGCGCCAGTCAAACGGCCTGATTTGAACCATGGTGTGACTCCCGTGCTCTGGCTCGAAGTTACCCCCCGCCGGGGCCCCCTCAAACCACAACCGCCATCCTCTACACACATATTCGCGATCCCCTCCCATGTTCCTTGCGGACGCGACAAGACGGAAGGGAAAACGGGGTAGCGTGACGAACCAACGCCGCGCACAGGGGCAAAGTGGGTGCGCTCCGGCGCATGTTGAGCCCATATAACGGCCCCGGAGAAAGGAAATCGCAGTCATGGAACAACTGGGAATCGCCATCATCGGCCTGCGCATGGGATACGGGCATTTCCGTAATGCCCAGACCTTGCCGGGCACGAAACTTGTCGCCGTCTGCGATCTGGACCAGGATCTGCTCGCCCAGACCCAACGCGAGTTCGACGTTCCCTTCGCCACCACCGAGTTCGAGGCCGTGCTGGAGCGCGATGACGTGCATATCGTCTCCATCACCACCCCGGACCCCCTGCACCACCCGCAGACCCTTGCGGCCCTGGAAGCTGGTAAGCATGTGCTTGTGGAGAAGCCCATGGCCCTGAATGTGCAGGAATGCGAGGACATGGTCAACGCCGCCCGCGAACGCAATCTCAAGCTGATGGTGGCCCATGTCTGCCGCTTCTACAGCTTTTTCGAGCAGGTGAAGACCTGGTCGGAGGACGGAACCCTGGGCAAGCCGTACTACGTGGAGACCAGCTACATCCACAACTACGAGGACATCCCGGGCGTGGGCGACTGGCGCTGGGACCCGGAGAAGCGCCATCCTTTCGTGGGCGGGGCTTGTCACGCGGTTGATCTCGCGCGCTGGCTGGGCGGGGACATAGAGGAAGTCCACGCCTACGGCAACCACTTCAATATCCCGCAACAGAAGTGGGAAGACCATATAATCGCCAACGTGAAGTTCAAGAGCGGCGCGGTGGGCCGCATCATGAACTCCTCGGGCTGCCCGCGTCCGTACAATATCGAGTGCGAGGTCTGGGGAACCGAGGGGACTATCTGCGGGGACAATACCCGGGACGTGGCGCAACTGGCCCTGCGCACCACAGGCTACAAGAAGTGGCTGACGTACCCGAAGGAGACCATGGCCAAGGCCATCGCCAACGAGATCGGGCATTTCGTGGATTGCGTACGCAATGACAAGACGCCGCTGATCGACGGCGTTGACGGTGCGAAGACCATCGCGACCTGCTGGGCGGTCATCGAATCCATCGCCAGCGGCCAGCCGGTCAAGGTAAGGAATGAGTTCTGAAGGTACGGGCCGCTCTGATCTGGGGTATGTCAAGGGCCCGGCGGAAGTGTACAGCCGCATCTCGACCGTAGCCCCCGCAGGGCGCCAGCCATTTGCCAGAAGGCTCAGCTGGTGGGATCAGGCTCTGCGACCGCGGATGAGCCCCGAAGAGGTGCTAGAGATTCTCTGGGTCTGCCGCCCCTTCGGGGCTCTCCATTTCCATGTGCGCCGATCCCACGGGTTCCGTTGCGCTTCGCCTCCACCCGTGGCTATCAGCTGCCACCCGCTATGCGGGCTGTGAGGCAACGCCCATGCTGACTCTCGGTTGCTGATCGGGCGCCGCACGGTCCTCGGCCGCCTGTCTCCCCTTTGGGGCTTTCCCGCGATGGAGAGGCGGCAGGGTTGCTGCCGTGGTCCCTCACTCCGGCCATTTCTCCGGCCGGTACTTCATGATGACCTCGTTGGTCGTCGGGATGATCCCATACAGTTCCGGCCGGCGGCGGGAGAAGATCATCTCGCGCCAGCCCGGCTTCTGCTCCGGCATATCCTCGGTGAAATAGCTGGGGATGTCCCACTCGCCGCGTTTCGGCTGGTCCGCGCGCAGGCCCTCGTAGTACACCCGGCTTGCGCTGAAGTCGATGTCGTAGCTGATGACCCCCTCCTGCTGGAAGCCCGAGGACGCCATGACCTGCCCGTACGGGTCGATGATCACGCTGCGCAGGCTGGCGTCCGAGGAGTTCCAGTGTGAGCAGGCCACCCAGAATGCATTGTCCGCGGCCCGAGCGCGCAGGAGCGTCTCATTCACACGGCCATTGGGTCCCCACATCTGGCTTGGGTCCAGCAGCAGCTCCACACCGTTCAGGGCAAGCGTCCGGTCCAGGAAGGGAGCATACAGGTCGCCGCAGGTGTGGGTGCTGATGCGCGCGAAGTCCGTGTCGATCCAGGTCAGTTCGGGGAACCCGCTGGGCCAGTAGATGGGTTGCCCGAACACCTCCCTGCCTTGCCGGTCCCACAGGCGCGCGATGCTGATGAAGTCTTTGTCGCCCAGGCCGCCGATGAGGATATAGCAGCCGTATTCGCGGGCCTTCTCGGCGATGACCGCGAAGGCCTGCTGAGTGACCGGGTCCTCCGCCTTCGCCGCCTGCTCGGACGCCAGAATGATGTCCGGTTTGAGTTCCGCGGCTTTGTCGATGAGTTCGAACAGCCGCTGGGGAAGCTCCCCATCGCGCCAGATATTCTCGGAGTTCATGGCGATCACGGCCAGGCGCGCGGTGCGTTTCTCATACCGGGGAAGCTCCGGCGGTGACCACGGTTCGGCCACCGGGTGGAATGCTTTCCGGTCGCCGAGGACGTTTACGTAGAAGCAGTTCTCGTCCTTCTTCCAGCCTTTGTAAGGGTCCACCTTGCGCTTGTCCAGGTTCACGGTAGCGGTGGCCACGCCGTCCTCGAAGCCGGTGTCGGCGATTGGCACCCCAACGCGGTTCACGATCATGCTCCGTCCCCAGGCAGCGCCCTGCATGCCGTAGTTGTAGCGGTTGCTGATATACGGGCGCGGGTCGGAATAGTGCGCGGCGATGAGGTGCGCGTGGCTGTCGACGGCCCGCGCGGTAAGGAGCGGCTCCCAGGTGCTGTGGTCCCGGAAGCGTTCGGGGAAATGCTGCCACAAGAGGATCTCCGCGCCCTTCATGCGCAGGACCTCGTAGATCTCCGGAAAATAGAAGTCGGTGCCGATGGTTGCGCCGATGACGCCGAAATCGGTGGTGAACACCTCGAGATCGTCGCCGAGGGACAGGTCGTCGTCGGGCAGGGCGTGGGTCTTGCGGGACTTGAACGCCACCTTGCCTCCGCGGTCGAGAAGCACCGAGGTGGCATAGACCCGCTCCCCATCGTCCTCAATCATCGCCAGGGCGAGGTAGGTGCGGTTGGCCGCGGCGAGCGTTCGGAAGGCAGAAAGGTCCTGTGCCTCGTGCCCCGTGCGGAAGGTGAGGAACGGCGTGTAGGGCAGCACCACGAGATCGCTGCCCGGTATTGCGCAGGCGCGTTCGGCCATCTGCAGGACGTACTCCGGGTTCTGGAACTCCTTGCCCTCCAGCAGGCACACGGAAGACAGGACGACGACACGGTCGGCGGCGTTGGCGGCCAAGATAGACCCTCCCAGCATGGCGATCAGAAGCAACCCTCGAATGGTTTGCATCGGTACCACCCTCGTTCTTATTCAAAGGCCGACTACACTCCCCACGCTCTGCGAAGCGCCCAGTCCAGACCCAGCAGTCCGGCTAGGATGCACAGCACCCAGCCCTCACGCAGGGGATTGCGGCGCGTCTCGCGCGAGACCTCCTGCACGGGTGCCTGCAGGGCCCCGGCCAGCGTCTCTTCCTGACCTGGTGAAGCCACGACGCCCCCGGTCTGCTTCGCGAGAGCCTCCAGCAGGGCCCGGTTGGGCTGCGAGACCGCAAGTTCAATCTCCGAGGGCACAAAGCGGGTCCGTGCGCTGTCTGTGCCCAGATCGCGCCCGGAGAGAACAGCTGACACGGACGCGGTGATCTCGCCGGGAATTGGGCCTGGAATGAACGCCTGGTAGCGTCCCGGGAATTGCGGGTCGGGTGCGCAGGTGAAGCGACCTTTCTCGCCTGCCAATTGGGTTCGCGCGATCACCTCGGCGCCATCCACCGGGAGCCCGGTGGAATCGCTCACCTGGACCAGCAGGCGGGCGTGTTCGCCCAAAGGGTAAGCCGCGCGGTCGAACTCGGCCACCACCGGTCGGTCGTCTCGCACTTCGGTGAGCCAGTCCAGAAGCCCTTCCCACAGTTGCGCGAAGGCCTTCTCGCCCGCATCGGAGTTTCCCGCGGAAAGCACCCAGCGGTGGGTGGAGTTCGTCGAAAGAACAGCTGCTCTTCCCCGGCCCACGGTGCCCGTGACCAGAAGCGGTGACCCGCCGACAGAGAGCGCCACGGTCGCACCCCTGCGCGGCGAACCCAGGGCATTGCGTCCGCGCAGGGCGGGCAGGCCGGCGAAATTACCGGCTTCCAGGCCCAGGCTGTCCAAGCCGGAGCCAGCAGCCACGTCAAAGACCTCATCCAGGTATGAACCCTGAAACTGTGCCGGAAGCAGTGTGCCCAGCGCCCCAGAAATGGGGGAGCGCGCGCTCAAGGGACCTCCGAGGATCGCGACTCCAGCCCCCGACCCAACCAGTTCCGCGATCCTGCCCGCGACAGGCGCAAGAGCGGGCCCGGGCACGTCCTGCAGGATCACCGCGTCGGGGCGCGGGCTTAGTGATGAGACGAGAGATGCTTTGCGGAGCGCAGAATCATCGCGCCACCAGTCACTGTCGGCCTTGCGCACCAGGCAGGTGACCTTCAGGTCGCGATCGGCGAGCAGAAGCCGCTTGATCGCTGCGTACTCGGGGTTCGGCGCGCCCGCAATGAGAAGGATGCGGGTGCGGTCGGGCAGCACCGTCACCAGCGCTGCGCGACTGTTGTTCGCCCCTGTCACCTCGCCGTCGACCGCCGGCACCCGGAGTTCGTAACGGTACCTCCCCGGCGCGCCGGCCTTCAGGGAGACTTCCACCGCGCCCGGCCTGCCGGTTGGCACTTGCCGGGTAGCGATCGTGCGGTCTTCGCGGATCACATCCACGGTCAACCGGTCCTCACCGACTCCTTGTGAGCGGACGGTGCCTTTGAGCTCGAAACTCGCGCCCTCACGCACCTGTCGGGGCGCCTGTATCGAGGTGACCGCAACGTCGCGCACTGGCCACGGTTTCCCGACCGCCAGGAAATTGAGGGTCAGACCCGCGGCCCGAGCGATCCGTGCAACCTCGAGCACACGCGCGGATTCCGTGTCCGCGCCATCGGTGGCGATGAGCACCCGTGCGCCGGGAGCCTCCGCCGCGATGAAACCCACGGAGGCGGCCAGGTCGGTCCGGTTGCCACTGGCAGAGGCATCGGCCAGGTTGCGAACAGGCCGGATCGACGAAGAGAAGCTATACAGTGTCGGGGCACTCGGATTCTCGGTCTTGGCGACGCGGCGGAGGACGTCTTCCAGGGAGGTGCGGGCAACGTCCAGCCGAGACGGCCCCTGTCTGTCCGCAGGCAGGCCCATGCTTGCCGACGTGTCGATCAGTACACGCAGTTCACCAGGCACCCGGACTGTATTGCCTGTGATGACCACCGGATTCCACAGCATCGCCAGCAGCAGCAGGAGCGAGAGCCCGCGCAGGACGGTGAGGATGACCCGTCGCGACGCGGGCTCGCAAGCCAGTCGGCGCAAGGAGACGACGAGCGCCGCCAGGACCAGCAGGCCGGCAATTCCGGCGGCAATCCAGTGCATGTTCAGTCCGACGATTCCTCACGTTTCAGACTTGTCTGCCCTCGTTCGCCGGCGGTCACTTGCCCGGAACCGCGAGGTCAGCCAGGAAGTCGGGCGTGATCTTCTTCCCGACCAGGAAGAACTTTCGGTCCGGATGCCACAGCACGTGGTTCCCGCGGCGGTGGGTCATGCTGGGGTAGACCCCGATATCGGTGCGCTTCAGCGGCCCGATGCCCTGACCGTCGTTGTCCATGAGCTGCTTCGAGCGGCTGAACCAGATGGGCTGGTCAGCGTCGGGGCGGAACTCGCCGCGCGCGATGAAGGCAGGGCGGCGGTTCTTGCTGGTATCCTCAGGTTGGCAGCCCTGGAAGCGCCCGCTGTTGTTGTGGTGCAGAAGCACGTACTCGCCGGTAGCGATCTCATAGATCGGGCAGCAGCAAAGCGGTTCAAGGATCGGCGTGCCGTGATCCTTGCGCAGGAGCGGCCTGGGGTTACACCAGGTCATCCCGTCATCGCTCGACAGGCTGTACCAGATGTACCCGGACATGGTGCGCATCACACAAAAGAGCCGCCCGTCCGGCAGGCGCACGAGACTGGGCTCCTGGGCGACGCTCAACATGGGGTCGGCATAATGCGGGACCCGTAGGGCTTCGTCGCCCCAGCCGGAGTAACTGATCTGGATTTCGCCCGGCTCGGGATCGTCGTCGATGTTCTCGAAGCGCATGAACTCGACCACGGTCTCCCACGAGGTCCACGAATTGCTGTGCATGGGCCATCGCACGGCCCTGCTCACCCAGCGGCTGAACCCGGTGAACCATCGTCCGCGCAGGTCGCGAATGGGCTTCTGCCAGACGATCCAGTTCGAGGGCACCGAGGTGTCCGGGTGGTCGTGGGGGCTGCGTTTCAGGGGTATATCGGCCGGCTGCGACCATGTCCTTCCCATGTCGTCGCTATAGCAACCTTCCATGGTCCCCGTGTGCTGGTGGATAACATCATCGATGCCCTGGTACTGATTCCAGATGGCGTAGATGCGGCCGGATCCCGAAATCAGCGGGAAGCCCCAGCTCGCCATGAAGCCGTCTCCGGGGCGCTTCGGACCCGCCACGTGGGTGGGTTCGGCCCAGGTCACGCCGTCGTCTTCGGATCTGCTGAACATGATGCGGTGGTCGCCGGCCCCTTCGTAGCTGCTCTGGGTCCACAGGCACATGAGGGACCCGTCGGGGCCTTCGAACACCAGAAAATGTTCGTTGCCGGTGTCGAAGGTGGATCCATCGACGCTCTTGGGCACGTAGACCACGTAATCGGGTTCGGTGCGCTGCAGTTCGCGTTGCAGGATATCCTGTGTCGAATCCATGGTTCTCCCCGTGTGGATGGCGTCTCGCGCCAACTCGCCCTGCGCTCAAGCACAGGGCGGGCCTTGCGTCGGTCCTGCGGCGTGCCCTAACTCAAGGTTACTGTCGCCGCCGACATGGGCGGCAGTTCCACCGTGATTTCCTCCGCACACCGGACAGCGCCCCCATCCACGACCCGGACAGCATCGGGCTTGTCGGCGGAATTGACGGCATCGGGCTGGGTGGCGGTGAGCAGGCGCATCGACCCGCTCGTGGCTTCGCCGGCATGCAGGTACACCGTGACTTCGGCGGATGCATCCAGGCTCAGGTTTGTGACGGAAAGCACCACTCCGCCGGAACCGTTGTTCCGGCTGGCAGAGGCGCTCACCAGCGCGACGCTCTGCCGCTGGTTGTCCAATGTGAACTCATGCCGGTCCACTTCCACGTCGGTGCGCACCGCAACGTTGCCCATGTGCGGCTTGTACAGGTCATAGATGTGGTACGTTGGGGTGAGCCACATGGCAGCGCCGTCGGTCTGAATCAGGCATTGCAGGACGTTGATGAGCTGGGCGATATTGGCCATGGTCACGTATTCGGCGTTGCGGTGGAACACGTCGAAGACCAAGGCGGCTGCGAGTGCATCGCGCAATGTGTTGGGCTGGTACAGGCCCACGTCGGCCTCGGGGTGCCAGACGCCCCACTCGTCCACCGCGATCCCGATCTGCCGCCCGCGCTCGAAGTGCCCGAGCAACTGGGCCAGCCGCCGTATTTGCCCTTCCATGACCAGCGCGGCCGGAAACAGCCCGTAGTACTGCTCTTCGCTGAATCCGGTTCCCGGGCCGCACTTGTAGTAATGGTGTATGGAGTGGTGGTCGACGAGATCGATGCGCTTCAGGGTGTTGAAGAACGCCAGGTCCCATTCGGCGTTGAAGCCGCAGGAGATGAGCTGGATTTCGGGGTCGATGCGCCGCAGATAGCTGGCGAACCGGCGGTACTCCCGGGCGTAATGGTCCGCGTCATAGTGCCCGCCGCAGCCCCAGTTTTCATTGCCGATGCCCCAGTATTTCACCTTGTAGGGCGCCGGGTGCCCATTGGCGGCGCGCTCCTGCGCCAGAGTGGTCGTGCCCTCGTAGTTGCAGTATTCCAGCCACTGCATCATCTCGCGCGGGTTGCCGGAGCCCACGTTCCCGCAGATGTAGGGCTCGGCGCCAATCGCCCGACAAAAGCGAATGAACTCGTCGGTGCCGAATTGGTTGTCCTCTTCGCGGTTCCACCAGACATTGATTCGCCGGGGCCTTTGATCGCGCGGCCCGATTCCGTCGCGCCAGTCGTAAGCGTCGGCGAAGCAGCCTCCAGGCCAACGCACCACCGGCGGCTGGAGGGGCTTGAGCGCCTCAACGACGTCCTTGCGGATCCCTCGGTCGTTGGGGATCGCGCTCGTCTCGCCGACCCACGTGCCCTCGTCGATGCAGCGGCCGAGGTGCTCGGCGAAATGCCCATACACGTTGGGGTTGATGCGGCCCAGGGGTTCATCCAGACGGACGGTGACCGTGGCGGTGAGCATGGCGGTTCAGACTCCCTCGGTAGAGGTTCTCGGCCCATGACAATTCACCCTCAAGAAACCGCGGACCTTCATGAAGGAATTCTCAAGATCAGCAGGAAATGTTCAGCGTGAACCCCCGACGGACGCCGCCGTGGGGCGCCCCGGGAGGGAACCCATTCTCATTACGAAGAAGGAGGACCAGATCCATGCGACGTGGCTTCACCCTGATTGAGCTGCTCGTTGTGATTGCGATTATCGCGATTCTAGCAGCGATTCTATTCCCGGTGTTCGCCAGAGCCCGTGAGAAGGCCCGGCAGGCAAGCTGTTCGAGCAACCTGAAACAGATTGGTCTTGCGGCGCTGATGTACGTGCAGGACTACGACGAGCGGACGCCCTGGATGCGTCTCACCAACCCGCCTGCCGATATGTGCCCGTACGCTCCGAACAACGGCTCGCCCTGCTACACCTGCTGGTCCGAGCACATCACGCCCTATGTAAAGAACGACCAGCTCTTCAACTGTCCTTCGAGCAACCGTTACCGCGCCCCGAATACTCGCGGTTCCATCTGTATGTCCTACGGCTGGAGCTGCCACATTGACAACATGAAGCTCGGATCCATCTACAGACCCGCAGAAACCCTTATGGCAATCGATGCGGACTGCCACTGGGTCAACGGCGACTGCAGCAGTCATGCGCGCGGTGAGCTTCACGGTAAGAACGAGCTGTATCGCACTGCTCCGCTGCACAATGATGGTTCCAACATCGCCTTCGCCGACGGCCATGTGAAGTGGATGGGCGCCACCGCCATCATGCCCGCCATGTGGCACAACACGCCCTAGGAGAACAATTCGCGGACAGCCACTCCGGGCGCCTCGTGGAGACCAATCCGCGGGGCGCTCTTCGTCACTGGAGGCCGGGAACATGTTGCGACAGACAAGACTGTTTGCATTGTTCGCGGCAATTATCACCACGACAGGCTGCGTCGAGCCGGCCTGCGAGGTGCTGCTCGTGCGCAGCGAAGACTCTTCGGCGTCCAACTGGGGCGCTCTGCCGGGGTTCATGTCCCGGACCGCCCGCGTGGAGATGCGCGAGGACGGCCGCCTGCCCGAAGGCGACCTGCACCAGTACAGGCTTATCGCGCTGAGCACCAATCTCAACGTCTACCGGGAGGACCGGCGGCGGCTGTGGGAGTTCGCCAATCGCGGCGGCATCCTGGTCACCTGGTTCGCTGATGACGTGCGCAGCGAGGCCACCTTCTGGCCGTACCGGCTGGTGCTTGGTGATCGTGACCCCGATCAGGTGACCTTCCGCGATGATCCCCACCCACTCCTGGACGGACTGCGCGGGAAGGCTTTCAGTGGCCAGATGTGCGGGGGCGATGTGGTGCGTGACTGGGATCGCGAGCACTGGCGAGTACTGGCAGAGAGCCCCGACGGGCCGGCGCTCCTGGTTGCTGCATACGGCGCGGGACATCTCGTCGCCGCACAGTTCCACGCACCACTCTCCGCGCGGGAGGAACTGGCGCGTCCGCTTGCCGACAATCTTCTGAAATGGGCGGGCGTGAAGCAGGTGGCGGCGGAGGACCTGGCTGCTCGCGCGGACCTGGAGGTTCTCACAGCACTGGCCCGCCGGCAGATAAGGGAGTTGGGGGCCGGCGAGTGGAAGCGCGGTTCGTGGGATGATGTGAGCAAGTCCCGCCCGGTACGGGGCATCTCGTGGTCTTACCCGCGGGGCGTCACGCTCTACGGGCTGCTGAAGCTGAGCGAATCGGGTGGGGGAGAGGAGTGGGGGCAGTTCGTGCTGCGCCACAACGAACTGGTGGCGAAACAGTGGGACTGGCTCACGTGGCAGATGGAGACATTCGGCCGCCGCACACCGGCCCAGGGCATCGAGGAACTCATGCGCCTGAGCAGCCTGGACGACTGCGGATCAATGGGGAGCCAGGTGCTCGAGGGGCTTCTCGCGCACGGGGCCACTGCGTCCCCCGAGATGACCCGGATGCTGCAGCGCATTGCCGACTACATTCACACGCGACAGTCACGCCTGCCGGATGGGACTCTCTGCCGCGGCCGCACGCTGTGGATCGACGACCTGTATATGAGCGTCCCCTTCCTGGCGCGCTGGGGCACTTACTCGGGCAAGCCCGAGTACTGGGATGACGCCGCGCAGCAGATCATCAAGTTCGCCTCGCGCCTGCAGGACGAGGATGGGCTGTGGTATCACGGGTGGTTCGACCGCGAGCAGCGGCATTCGCGGTACAAGTGGGGCAGAGGAAACGGTTGGGCGGTGCTGGCGCAGGTGGAACTGCTGGGTCAATTACCGGCAGATCACCCGGCCCGCAAGAAGCTGCTAAGTATCCTGGAAAGGCACCTGAAGGGTATCGCGCAGCACCAGGCGCAATCGGGGATGTGGCGGCAGATCGTGGACATGCCCGAACTGTGGGAAGAGACCTCCTGCACTGGGATGTTCGCATACGCTCTGGGGCGGTCGAGGCGGGAAGGGTGGATCGATTGGGACGGCAAGGCCGTTGCGCGGAAGGCCTTCGATGCGCTCAAGACAAAGGTGCTATGGGACGGTTCGGTTACGGACACATGTGTGGGAACCGGGGTCAACAACAGCCTGGACTACTACAGGGAGCGCCCCCGGACGCTGAATGATCCGCATGGCCCCGGGCCGGTGCTGCTTGCGGGGGCAGAACTGCTTCGGGAGGAGTGATGGGCTGCTCTGTCGCCCCTTGCGGGGGCTCAGAGGGCAGCCCGGGGCCGATCCCAGGGGTTCCGGTCCGCTTCGCGGCCTCCACCCCCTGGCTATAGGCGGACGGCCCCTCCGGGGCCTTACGACAAGATGCGGTGCTGACTTGTCCCCTACGGGGCCTTACGATAGAGACGGGGCAGCGTCGACCGGGCCTGCGCGGCTATTCGCTCTCCCCGTCACTCAGCGGCAAGATGAACCCGAACCTCGCGCCGCCTTCGGGCCGGTTTTCGGCGAAAACGCTGCCACCATGGGCAGCAATGATCTCCCGCGCAATCGCCAGACCAAGCCCGGCGCCGGTGTCCGCAGGTCCCCGCGACTTGTCCACCTTGTGGAAACGCTCCCAGATGTGCGCAAGATGCTCCGGGGGCACGCCGGGGCCATCGTCTTCCACCAGTACGCGGACCTGCGCCGGTGAGGGTCTACCCAACTGTTCTACCGAGACCCGCACTTTGCCGGCCGGGGGGGAATGTCGTATCGCGTTGTCCACGAGATTGATGACCACCCGCACCAGGCGGTCGCCGTCGGCTCGCACAGTAAGCGGGTCCGGCCGCTGGTAGTCGAGTTCGACGGAAGCTGCACTCGCGACGGGAGCCAGTGCGTCCACCGCTGCGCTGACCACTCCGCCGATGTCCAGATCGTCTGGTTCGAAGGTCACGACCCCGGCCTGCAGGCGGGACAGGTCCAACAGCTGATCCACCAGCTTCCGCATGAGGTCGGCCTGGTCCGAGGCCACGCGTACACAGCGCTGTCGCTCCTCTTCGGTCTCGGCGGTACCGTCAGCCAGGGCTCCCAGGTAGCCGCGGATTGAGGTCAGCGGTGCCCGCAGTTCGTGGGATGCATTGGCCACGAACTCACGCCGCAGTCGCTCGAGGCGCTCGGTCTCGGTGATGTCGGTGATGACCACCACTGCACCGCCAGCGGCCGCACTGATCCTGGCGCCGCGCAGGCGCAGGATGCGTTCCCCTCGCTCCATGTCCCGTGCGAAGCTCTCGCTTTCGCCCTCGAGCAGCAGTTCCACGTCCGCCAGCACGTCTTCAGGCAGGTCCAGGTCAGCAAGGGCGGCCTCGTCCGGAAGCTCGGGCAGCTCAAGCAGCTTTCGGGCGCCATCATTGAGCATGACGAGTGATCCGTCGGAAGACAGGCCGACCACGCCCTCGTGCATGCTGGCAAGGATGTCCGCGAGCTGCTCGCGCTCCCGGGACAGGTCAGCAAAGGCCGTTGCGAGCGCGTCGGTCATGTGGTTCAGGCTGGCTGCCACGGTGCGCAGTTCTATTGGCCCCTGCCGGCGAACGCGGGTTGTGAAGTCTCCCTCTGCGAGGTCCGAGGCGGCGCGAGCCACTTCAGCGAGGGGACGAGCGATGGAACGGCTGGCCATTGCAGCCAGCACGAGGGCGAGGATGGCCGCAGCTGCGCCGGATGCGGCAAAAAGGCCCGTTGCGGTGCGAAGGGTGGTTTCGACTTCCCGCAGGGGCCGACGGAGAATCAGGGATCCACGAACGGTGTTTTCGCCGGGGCTACGGATAGGCGCTGTAACGGAGATAACCGGTCCGGGGTAGCAGTAACTGCGGGTACGGTCAATACTGGAGCACGTGCCGGCTGCGTAGAGAAGCTCGTCCATGTCTGGTCCCGAGCCGGCGCCGGGCTTCAGGTCGCTGCTGGCGATGAGGCCCTCGCGCTCCTGGTCGAACACGCAGACTCGACCGCCCAGGGTGAGGCTTGCGGTGCGGGCGATCATGCCGATCTGCTCGCTTCGGTCCGGGTCGTCCATGAGACGCGCGATGTCCGCCGCCATGTCATCGGCCGCCGCGGCCAGGGCCTCGCGCGTCTGCGTCACGTAATAGTGGCGGAACAGGCGCGTGGATAGGAGGCCGACCAGGGACAGGGCGACCACGGCCACCAGAAGGTGGGTGGTGAGCAGCCGGGAGTAGAGGCTACTGAACATGCGCGGGGCTGGATCGGGCGAGCCCGTCCCGGCTCACTCAGCCTCCTCTTCCCCCTCGGACTGGCACAGGAAGCGATACCCGGTGCCCCAGACTGTCTCGATCACGCAGCGGGTCATGCCGGCATCCTTGAGTTTCTGCCGCGCGCGCTTGATGTGGGTGTCTACGGTGCGGTAGTCGCCGTAGTCCGCATCATATCCCCAGACCTCCTGCATGATCTTCTGGCGAGAGAAAACAATGCGGGGCCTGCGCGCGATGAGCAGCACGATATCGAACTCGTGGGGAGTCAATGCCACTTCCACACCGTTGACCCGTACCTCTCGCGTGGCGGGGTCGATCTCGAAATCACCCATACGCACGGCTTCGGTGGTCTGCTGGGGCGTGGGTCTGGAGCGCCGGAGCACCGCTTCCACCCGGGCGACCACTTCCCGCGGATTGAAAGGCTTGGTGATGTAGTCATCCGCGCCCATTTGCAGGCCGATGATGGGGTCCACTTCGTCATCGCGGGCAGACACGAAGATGATCGGCACATTGTGCCTCTGGCGCACCGCCTGGCAGACCTCGTACCCGTCCATACCGGGCAGCATGATGTCCAGCAGGACGAGATCGGGCTTGCGCTTGTCCAGCGCCTCGAGACAGGCCGGACCTGTATCCGCGGTGCGGACGGTGTACTGGGCCTTCTCCAGGTACATTTTCAGCAGATCAACAACACCCGGATCGTCGTCGACGATAAGGACTTCCGGCATGTATGTATCACCCCGTATCACTAACGCCGGGTGCAGGGCCGTTTGCTCCCGGCAGGATAACACACCTCTGCCCGGGAACGTTACCCGAAACCGACACCCGGAGGCAAAAAGATGAAGCTCCTGGTACACGCGATTCTTGCACTGCTCCTGTGCAGCATTCCGGCTCTGGCACAGGATGCGGATGGCGACGGCATACCAGACGTGGTTGAGGCTGACCTAGGCTCCTCCGTCCAGCGCGCACAGGAGTTCACTCGGCTCGCCTATGACGGAAGCGCAGAAGCCGGCGACCGGTCCCTCAGCAGCAGTTTTGCGAACGCGCCGGACTTCCTCGAGATCGGCCTGGCGAACATCGCGGCAGACCGCTGGCTGTTCCGGGTGACTTTCGCCGGAGATTATGTGCATGACGGGAACACGTTCATTCTGTACCTGGACGTGGATCGCGACCTCACCACCGGCCGCCAGGACGTGAAGGCGAACCAAGGCACGGACATTATGTACGTGCAGCAAAACGGGAAGTTCACGACCGCCGAGCACACCAAAGGTCTCCAGCGTGGCCCGGCGCGCCTGGCGGTTGTGGGCAATGCGTTGTACATCAGCACCGACGCGGCAATCGGCGAGGGCAATGCGGACGGTAAGCTGCGGTTCAAAGCACTGTCCCATGTCTCGCCGCCGAAAGCAAATGATTCGGACAACATGGACTGGGTGGTGGTTGACCTTCCCCCAGTCGTCGGCGCGGTAAAGCCCCGAGTTGGCCCGCCGCTGCCGGAGCCACCGCTGTCCGGCCTCGTCACCGACCAGCCCGACGCAGACCGCGACGGTATCCCCGATGGGGTGGAACTGGCTCTGGGGAGCAACGTGGAGATCGCCGAGCCGATGTATCTCGTGCTGGATGACGGTGTATGCGGCGTGGATGACAAGACGGTGCGGCAGGGCCGGAAATCAGCGCCGGATGTGAGCCGGGTGCATTTCGGGAACGTGGGACAGGATCGGTACATCTGGAAGCTGGAGTTCGCCGAAGATTTCGTGGCCCCCGGCACGGTACTGATTCTCTACCTCGACGCCGACAATCGCACGGACACCGGACGGCAGGATTTCGCTCTCGGCGTGGACGTGATGCTCACCTGCGTGGACGGCGGCTTCGCGCCGACCATCATCAACGCAGGCGTGGCCGGAATGGACCGGCGGCTGCGCGGTATCATCGATGGCAAGTCGGTGTGGATGAGCATGGATCTGCGCATGAACCACACCGAAGATGGGCACACTGAAACCCGCGCCCATGTCCTGTGTCATCGCCGCCCCGAGACCCAGGATGCTGACTTCACCGAGTGGTTCGTGCATTACGGGCCGGGTGAGTCCGACCGGCCCAAGCCCCGAGCAGGCAGCGTATCGGAGTTCCGTTCCGAGAACCTCAACGTGGAGATGCCCTGGCTGGGCTGGCGCGATGACCTGCGCAAGCTGCAAGTCATCGATCTGCCGGCGGCGGAGGCGCAGCTGGACGGCATGCGCCTGTTCGACCGCGCGGTGGTGCCAGAGAGCCCCGGAGCCACCGCAACTTTCGCCTCGCCGGCGGAAGGCCGCTTCCACCTGTGCTTTGTGGTGCAGGACAGCGCCGTCGGGGACGAGACGCTGACGGTTGACGTTGCAGGGACGCCGGTTGCCCGCGCGGTGGCTGCGGAGAATGACGGCCTGTTCCACCTGTACACCACCCGCGAACCCGTGGAGCTGGCGAAAGGCCAGCCGATCCGCTTCACCGCACAGGAGCCCGCCCAGGACTTCCAGGTATCCGAGGTGTTTCTGTCGCCGAGCGTTCCCAGGCCGCGTGACCTGGAAATCAGGCACCTGTCTGCCTATTGCGCTCCGGACCAGTCGGGCGACCTGGTGGATGTGGACATCTGCTGGCTCACCAACTACCCCGACGGCGCCGCAGTGATATGGGGGCCGGGAGATCAGCCAACGCGCAGGCAGGAATCCCCGATCCAGGGCGGCTACAGCCACAAGGTCACCCTTACCGGCCTGCAGCGCGGCGAGGCCTACTGTGCGCGAGTGGAGACGGCCGGGGGACGCCTGCGCTCTGAGCTTCTGCGCTTCGTGGCCGAACCGTTGAGCCTGGCGAGCGGAACTGCTCGACGCGAGAGGGTCCGGCTTCATGTCAGCGCCTCGGAAGGCGCGGAGATAGATGGCTGGCCGGTTGAGGGCGGGGTCCCGCTGCCCGCAGGCGCGCTGTCCTCTGTTGGGCACTGCCGGGTGATCAGTAATGCGGGTGAGGTGGTCCCGGCCAGCTTCAGGGCTCTCGGCTGGTGGCCCGACGGGAGCATCAAGTGGGTGCTGGTGAGTCTGCCCGACGGGGAAGGCGGACCCTTTGAGCTGGAGTACGGGGAGGAGGTGCAGGCCGACAGCCCGCAGCTGGTCACCGTTGCGGAGGACGAGGCAGGGCTGACTGTGTCCAATGGCATCCTCCGGGCGCGCATCAGCCGCAACGGCTTCGCCCCGCCCGGCGAAGTGCGCCTGGACCTCAACGGCGACGGGCAGTTCGCGGACAATGAAGTGGTTGCTCCCGCCGACCAGCCAGGAATCGCTCTCACCGACAGCGCCGGCAAGCGCTATACCAGCAAGACGGGTCCGGTGAACTTGCGGTTGGAGGAAATCGGGCCGACTCGCGCGGTGCTGCTGGCAGAGGGCCCTCTGCAGGCTGAGGATGGCGGCAGGCTCATGCGCTACCGCTGCCGGATGACCTTCCATGCGGGCTTTGCGGGTATTCCCACCGTCTTCACCCTCGTCAACGGTGAGGGTACGTCGGCCATGCCCCCCACAATGACTGCGGTGAAGAGCCTGTCCCTGACGATGGATACCGGCCAAGGCAATCAGGCGCCCGTACGGGTGCTGCAGGACTACGACAGCCATACCGTGACCACCGAAGGCGGTACCCGGACGGAATCTGAAGGTCGTCCGCTGGGCGTCGTGAGCGCACAGGACGAGAAGGCTCGGGCGACCCTCTGCCTGCGAGACTTCTGGCAACTATACCCAAAGGCCACCAGTCGCTCCGCCGGTGGAGAACTGTCCGTGGAGCTCCTGCCGGAGCTGCCCTCCGACCAGTACGCCCAGCACACCGATCCGAAGCTGAAGACCCAGCATTATTACTGGTTCAGAGATGGTGCGTACCAGGTCCCATGCGGCGTGGCACTGAGCCATGACATTCTGTTCCACTTCGCTTCGCCGGGACAGAGTCCCGATACGGTGGCGGCTCAGTGGCAGGCGACACGGCTTCTGACAGCGGAGCCTGGGCACTACTGCGCTTCCGGGGCCCTGATGGACATTGCGCCCGAAAAGGTGGGAGTGTTCGGCTCCTTCCAAGACTACGTGCGGCGTGGTCTGGCCCGTATCAACGACGCGCGGGAGCGAGTGCGCGAATACAGCTACATGAACTTCGGTGACTGGTACGGCGAGCGTGGCGTGAACTGGGGTAACCTGGAATATGACCTGCAATGGGGGCTGCTCCTGCAGTTTGCCCGCAGCGGAGACCTGGCGTTTTTCGACCGGGCGGAAGAAGCCGCGCGACACATGGCTGCCATCGATATCATCAACGCTTCGCCCCAGGCAAGTCAGGTCGGGCGCGTCCACGTTCACGGTCTCGGGCACACGGGCGGGTTCGGGATGGAGAGGGTGCCGGGCGCTGAGTACTGGTTCGACAGCGGCGGGCACGATATCGGCCATACCTGGACCCAGGGCACTTACGCGACCTATTGCCTCACCGGGGACAGACGGTACCTGGAGAGCGCCGACCTGGTTGCGGACTGGATGGCCACCGCGTACACCCAGAGCCTGCAGGACCAGATCCATCGAAACTACGGCTGGGCGACCCTCGCTGTGCTGGGCGGGTATGCGGTGAAGCCCGATCCGCACTTGCTCAATGCCGCTCGGCTCTTCTGCGACCATATGGTTGCGCGTCAGGATCCGGGAACGGGCGTCTGGGCCCATGCCATCGGCGAGTGCGAACACAAGCCGCAACACATGGGCGGGAAGGTCTTCATGAGCGGCGTGGATATGACGGCGCTGCGCACGCTGGACATAATCGAGCCTCGGGACGATCTCAAGCACGCCATCGCGCGGAACTGCGACTGGATGTACACGCGCATGTGGCAACCGGGCGACAACAACTTCCAGTATGCCCAATGCACCCAGTTCGACAAGAGCTCAACCCACGCCGGCACCTGGATGGCTTGCGAGGGGCTGGCGTACGCATACGAACTGACCGGGGATGACCGGTACCGGGAGATGCTGTTGCGATCCCTGGGCGACAGCATGCAGCGCGGGCCGGGAGGTGATGGGAAGACGTACGCCATGCAGATTCGCATGGTGCCGTATGCCCTGGCAATTCTAGAGCGCCTGGGGATGGACGAGCTTCCCCTGCCCCCTCCTCCGGCGCCCGATGTGACCTGGGATCGCGGCCTGTACCTGTCGCCTGAGGGCGGCCGAGTCGCGCTGTATGTCAACAACCGGGCGGCAACGCCTGTGGCGGCTCGCGTGAGAGTGGTCTCGGTGCCGGAAGGACTGGTCGCGGCCAGTGAGACGGTAGAATGGAACGCTGCTTCGGGAAGGACCGCAGGACCGGCGCTCGGCTTCACCGGAAAGGCACAGGATGCCGCGAAGGTGGTGCTGGAGTACGAGGTCGGGCAGGTGCGCGGAAAGGCGGAGATCCCCGTGCGCAATGCGGCGGCGGTGGAGGTCGGGCAGGGAGCGGGTTACATCGGCGCGCCGCCCGACCCGCTGGGGCTTGCGTTGCAGAAGCTGGGCATCTCCCTGCCCCCCCTTGAGCAGCTGGACAGCGCCACGCTGGCTAAGTGCGGTGGCTTGATTATCGGCGCTGAAGCTCACTCCAAGGATTTCGCGGGCTTGAAGCAGAATCCGTACGCGCTCGCGGACTTCATCCTCTCCGGCGGGCGCGTCGCTATCCTGCAGCTTCAAGATTCCGACTACGAGACGGGTTATCTGCCCTTCGATATCCAGGTACACGAGGACGCTTCGAGCCTGGGCAGGATCACATTGCCCGGCCATCCGCTGTTCACGCGGCCCAATCGAGTGGAGTCGCTTTCGGGGGCGATTGAGTACGACCGGCTCACGGGCGCGGGGCCCGGATGGCAGGTGCTGGCGGTGGACGCAGGTGGCGCTCCGGCGATCATCCACGCGAAGGCGGGCAAAGGTGAGGTCGTGGTGGTGCAGGCATCGGTGGATCGTTACATCACCGGCGAGGTCAGCCCGACCGGGACGCTGCGGGTCGAGGACTGCGAAGCCTTCCTGCGCAATCTGGTGGAGTGGGTGAAGGGGCGCGGATAGCGGGTGCAAATTCCGTGTTAGGGAGCTTCGGGACGCCTTGACATCTCGGCTCAGACGGTCATAATGCGCGTCTGTCCGAGCCGTCTCAACCCCAAACGGAGGCGTCCGTCATGACACGTCGTGGTTTTACATTGATCGAGTTGTTGGTCGTTATCGCGATCATCGCGATCCTTGCCGCAATTCTCTTTCCGGTCTTCGCCCGGGCGCGGGAGAAGGCCCGTCAGACCAGTTGCCTGAGCAATATCAAGCAGTTGTCCACGGGCTTCGCCATGTATGTGCAGGACTACGATGAGCGTCTGGGCCGTTACTGCTCCTGGCTCGTGGCCAGTTCCTGGAACACTCCCAATGACAAGACGAACCTGAACAAGGGCGTGGAGCCCTATGTCAAGAATACCCAGGTCTTCCTGTGCCCGAGTTTCTCCGGCGGCTACCGGTACGGCCCGAACGGCGCCTGGACCCCGTGCGGCTCCTACGGCTGGAGCATCAATGCCACCCGGGACTTCCCGTCACTGGCGCAGTTCAAGGAAGTCGCGCAGACCATCATCCTCGCCGACAGCAGCAGCGGCGGTTGCTGGATGGGCTACTACAACAACCAGATGTACTACACCACGGGTGTGCACAATGAGGGCGCCAACGTGGGGTTCCTGGACGGGCATGCGAAGTGGATGAAGAAGGACAACCTGGAAGATACAGCGGCCATCAACGGCATGTGGCGCGGCGCAATGTGCCCGGGAGGGTACTGAGCGGCGCTCTCCCCGACGCGAAGACTGCAGATGACCGCGGAACCGCCCGGCACGGAACCACGTGCCGGGCGGTGTCTCAAGCGCGGCCGGCGAAGCCTTTCTTTCCTGATACCCACAAGGACTTCCCCTCCTCGCGGCGAACTGCCCGCGGACGTCTGACGCTCCGAACTTGAAAGGACCACCGAACATGGCCGAGTACCGCTCTCTCCTGCTGGGCTGCGGGGGCCGGGGTACCGCTCACGCCCGAGCATACGCGCAACTGCCGAACATGCATCTCGTCGCCGTCTGCGACGCCATTGAGGAACGCTGCGACCGCTATCGGGAGACCTACGGCGTGCCCGAGGCGTACTCCGACTTCGAGCAGGCGCTGGATGCTGTCCGCCCCGACATCGTTCACGTAGTCACCATGCCCACCCATCGCGTCTGGGAAGCTGAGACCTGCGCGAAATACGGTGCGAAGGCAATGATCGTCGAAAAGCCCGTCGCAGTTCGGCCCTCGGAACTGCCCGCGCTGGAGGCCATCCAACGGGATACCGGGCTGAAGATCATCGTCAACGCCCAGCGCCGATACTATCCGCAGTTCCGTGACGGGACGATCCGCGACATCGTTGCGAATCGCATTGGCGAGTTGTACTTCGTCCGCGCCAGCACCAAGGGGAACATGATGGGCATGGGCCCGCACACCATGGACCTGCTGCTCATGTTCCTGGGCGACGTGGCTCCCGAGGCGGTGTGGGCGACCGGTCATACTCTCAGCGATGAGGGCTACGAACTCACCCACCGCGCCCCGCAGAGCATCATGGCCCAGTACTGGTTTCCCGGTGGCGTGCGCGCCATGTTCGACTGCTCACCGGATGCACTTGGCACTCCCGGCGAACAGTCCTTCTGGATGCACCTGCATTTTGACTTTCTGGGAAGCGAGGGGCGGCTGTATCTCACGCAGAATGCGGGCTATTGGTACCAGTCGAAGGGTATGGCCGAACCGGTCTATGGTGAGAGCAGCTGGGACACCCAGGAGGAGAACGGCCAGCGGGACTTCACCCAGGCGGTTGCAGACTGGCTGGACGGCGGCGAGCCCCACCTGAATCGCCTCGAATTGCACGCCAATGCTGTCCGCGCCCTTCACGGAGCACAGAAGTCGGCATGGGTGCGCAAACGGGTGGAGTTGCCCACTGAGTTCAGCGACGCGGAGTGGCAGCAGTACATTGACAGCCTGAGGTAGGGAATATGCGGGCCGCCGCATCCCCTCAGGCATGCATAGCCAAGGAAACGGGCTCCCGGCAATCGGGAGCCCGTGCGGTGTCCGTCGGGTGCTGCCTTCGCGCTACTCCTTGAACAGGTGCGGGGCGAAGGGCTCCAGGTAGTCGCGCCATTCGGGGCGTTTAACGGCCGCCCTGAATGTGGGGTAGTTGAGATAGGGGATGAAACGAGGACGGCCCGGGCGCTTGCGCAGTTTCATGCCTGCCTCACTGGGCGTCCGGTTCCCCTTCTTGTTATTGCACTCGGTGCAGCAGGCGACCACGTTCTCCCAGGTATGCGCACCGCCCCGGTCCTTGGGCAGGACGTGGTCCAGGGTCAGTGTCTTGCTCTTGGCGCCGCAATACTGGCAGGTGTTGGCGTCCCGTGCCATGATACTCGACCGGGAGATGCGCACTTCCGGCAGGGGCCGCTTGACCAGGTAATTGAGCCTGACCACGGTGGGCAGCCGCACGGCCGTGTTTGACGCGCGTAATATCTTCCCGTCGTGCTCGATGGCCACGGCTTTGTCCAGGAAAAGCAGGGCCACCGCGCGCTGCCAGGTGCACACGTTCAGGGGCTCATAGTTCTGGTTCAGTACAAGAACGCGACCGTCCATGAAAACCGTATCCCACCTCGAACTGGGTCTGGGTGAAAAAAGCCCCGCCGGCCGAAGATCGGGCGGCGGGGCTGGTGTTACCGCAGGATGCCGGCACGAACCGGCGCCTGGCTGAGCAGAAAGCCCACAGCCGCATGGCGGCCCCGCCGGCGAACGGCGAAGCATGCACTTTCGAATGCTGGCACTGTGCGGAACAGGGAACTCGTCATGACCGGTTCTTTGCTTTCTGGCTCGAGATCAGTACGCGGCCAATCGTAACAGACGATATTGCGGCAAGTCAAGCGCGCGGAAAGGCTCAAGAATCTGACCCAAAAGGCTCGGGTTGGTTTCCCGAGGATAGGTGATTTCGGTCTAGCCGGGGGCTCATCTCCATCCCCGATTGCCAAGTGTACCAGGCAACGAGATGAGACGCCGCCGTTACCTCAAACCGGGCGATATGGGACGCGGCCCCCCGACACCAGCGCCCGAGAACTATTTCGGGCCGGCGGCACTCATGCCAATAGGTGAGAGCGCCTGATGCGGGTAGATCCAGACACCCTCCGCCCGCTGAGCCCATACCCAACAGGACGAGTCCCCGATTTCGTTAGAGCAAGATACGCGCGGCCAGCGAGAGATGACCCACAGATGCCCACAAGCCTGAAACGCACCCGGAAGTCTCTCATCAAGCCTTGGCGCGCACTGGGCTACCACTCGATTCTGGTGTGGGATGGCTCGATGCCCGGACCGTCCTCCTCGTAGCTCAGTGGCAGCTCTACGGTCATGCCACCCTCGCGGCTGGAGCGGTAGATGGCCTTGATGACCTCGACTGCTCGGCGCGCTTCCGAACCGGGAATCTCCGGCTCTTTGCCGGTCAGGATGCATTCCACCAGGTCCGCTACGTGCTGGGTGTGGCCTGTGGCGGTGAGGCCGGCGGTGGGATCGGCCGCGGTGCCTTTATCTCCCTCGCCTTCGACACCTTCGCCTTCTTCACCCTTGACATCCCAGACCGCGATCTTGTCACCGATCATCTTGATGGTGCCGTCATCGCCACTGACGTGGATGTCGCAGCCGTAGCCGGGAGTGACCGAGGTGGTTCCCTCGAGGACGCCTACAGCGCCATTGGTGAACTCAAGGATCGCGACAGCGGTGTCCTCAACCTCGATGTTGCGGACGAGTCGGCGGGCGTAAGCGCTGAGACGCTTGACATTGCCCATGATGTACAGGAGCAGATCGATGCCATGCACGCCCTGGTTCATCAACGCGCCGCCGCCGTCCAGTTCCCATGTAGCTCGCCAGGCGCCGCTTGCATAGTACTCGTGGCTGCGGAAGTACTTCTGATAGCAATCGCCCAATACCAGCTTGCCCAGCTTGCCGCCCTGGACAGCCGCGCGCATTCGCTTGGAGCTGGCATAGGTGCGCCGCTGGAAGACCCCTGAGAGCTTCACATTGTTGCGGGCCGCGGCGTCGATCATCGCGTCGATCTTCGCGAGAGTGATATCCATAGGCTTTTCGCACAACACGTGGCGGCCCGTCTCCATAGCCATGATTGCGTGTTCGGCGTGCAGTCCACTGGGGGTGCAGACGCAGACCGCCTGGACCTCGTCCATCTTGAGCATCTCTTCGATGCTGCTGAACGCGCGGACTCCTTCGCCGGCATCCTCGGCGAACTTCTGGGCCAACTCAGGTACGATGTCACAGCATGCTACCAGTTTGGCGCCGGGGGCGTCTTTGATGGCTGAGCGGTGGGTCGGGGCGATGACGCCGCAACCGATGATACCGAAACCGACTTCTTCAATCGCCATTGTCACGGTCTCCCTTGTGGACTGTCGCGGCTATCTCGCCGCGCGTTTCCTTGCATGCGCGTAGCCCAATAGGCCGGAACTACCCGCATTGTGCCGCCTTACTCGCCTGAGCTGAGACCTTCGAGGATCTGGACCATGCAGATCATGTTCTCCGCAGTGGCGTCGACCACGTCTGAGGTGATGTCTTCGCCCATGGAGCCCTTGAGCCAGCTGCCGTTCTGCAATTGAGCCTCGAGCAGGCTGTTCGCCACAGCCAACGCGATGCGCCGGTAGTTCTGATTCCCGGTAGCGCTAAACAGCAAAGCCGCCGCCCAGCCCACGAAGCCACTGCGCTCACTGGTGTATCGGTCGGGGCCGCCGCTGTCCACGAAGTGGAGATACGCCTGCGCGGCTTCGAGGGTCCTGGCAGAGCCCGTGACGTCTGCGAGTTTGACCAGGAAACCTGCGGCCAGCGCCGGTACGTGATACCACTGGTCGGGCTTGCCCACCTGCATCATTTGCTCGGCGGCGTTCTCTTCGCTGAACTCGGTGATGATCTGTCGCCCTGCGCGGGACTTGAAGAAGAGCCGGGCAGCGGGCGCGGGCTGATTGTTGATCATGTACTCGAGGTACGCGCCTGCCTGCTCGGCGTCTTCAGTCCTCCCGCAGTACAGCAGCGCGAGTCCGCATACGGCGGTGCTGTGGACATCCTGTTCGCCGGTGACGGTGGCCGCGGGCCCGGCGGTGAAGAAACCGCCACTGTCGGGGTGCTGGAAGCTCCCGACGAAGTCCACGGCTCTGAGGGAGATGCCGAACTGCCCGAGTCGCTGGGCTCCCGCGACAAGCCAGGCATTGGGGATCATGTAGTAGCGCTTCTGCAGCGGAGAGCGGGGAAAGTGGCCGACGAAGTCGCCCTCGTCGTCAAGGACCCCTTCTTTGATGTACATGCAGAGTCGCTGGGCTCGTTCGGCTTGCCCCATGAGGGAAAGCGCGTAGGGCACCTTTGAGTAGGATGCGATGCCCTGCTCAACGGGCCTGAAGGACCCGTCCTCATTCTGCTGGGAGATGAGAAAGCGAGTAGCCTGTATGACCGACTGCCTGTATCCCTTGATGTCCATGGATCGGCGCTGCCTTTCGGTGATGACGAATCTGCGTCGCCGGCCGGTGTGTTGGAGCCTATTGTCAGTGGCATCACCCGCGACAGAGGGTCGGTTCGCCATAGCTCCACGGCAGGCAAAAACGGCTGCCGGGGCCGTCCCACGTGGCCCGCGCAGCAGCCCGACTTGCCATGATTCTGCTGAGCTATTCTACCCCTTGACGCAGGCAGTGGCAAGCTGTAAGCGCAACGTGATAATGTCCGGTTGGTGCAAAGTAGAAATGTCCGGTGGTAGTGTCGTCGTCGTCGCGCGGCGAACTATCCGGGATGGAACTACTCATGAGCGTAAAAGAGCGTGACTGTCTG
>JABUFB010000020.1 GCA_013314775.1 Armatimonadota bacterium
CAGAATGGCCTTCAGAGCGCCTGTAAACGGCTCACGTTGAGAGAAAAGGGCCCGGGCCTTCAAAAAAGACGGCCAGAGCGACGCGTAACACCCCGCCAATGGGGTTGTTCAGCGATTAGATGATCGCGATGACGACCAGCAACTCGATGAGGGTGAAGCCTCTGGTTCTCATACGTACCACACCCCTCTCGGCAAGCATTTCGCGGCGAATTTTCGACAAGCGTGGCAGATTGAGTATCCACCAATACGGCCCCCGGGTCAAGCATTGAATATCTGCCGCGGTGCAGCCACGGAACACAGGTGGGCTCGGCCGAGCCGCAGCCGCATCTCTTTCCTCGGGCGGAGCGGGCAACGAGAAGAGAGGCCGCCGTTATCTCGAAGCTCGCGATAGTGGCCAAAGGCCCCGGGACATTGGCGCCCGGAAACCGCCCGGGAGCCCCGGAAGAGCAGCCGAGTCCACTGGTTCCGTTCCGCTTCGCTCCGCTGCATCCGTGGCTACCGGCTGCCGCCCGCTTCGCGGGCCGTGAGGCAAGAGTCCCACCAGCGAGATGCCAACACGCCCGGCCAGCTGAGCCCACACCAGACAGGAAGAGCGCCTGACTTCGGCAGGTCCAGACACGCCCGGAACAGGAAGGGATGACGCGCGGCTGCCTGACAACGAAACCTGATGAGCTCGGTACGTCCAGACGGATTCGGGACAGTGACAGATGACGACCAGATCACTGCAAGACTGCAATGCCACCTGTCGGCCGCATCACCCCCAAAGCTTCCGATCAAGGCTTCGGTACTGTACGGCTTCGGCGATGTGGGGCACCTTTATGTCGTCCGCCCCATCGAGGTCGGCAATGGTTCGGGCTAGCTTGATTATCCGGTCGTGGGCACGGGCCGACAGGCTGAACTGGTCAATCGCGGCCCGCAAGAGGGCCTGGCAGTCGGAAGACAAGGGGCAGAAATCACGCAGCGCCTTGGATGGCATGTCACCATTATGCCTGAAGCGGGTGCCCTGGAAACGTTCCCGCTGTCTAGTCCGTGCGGCCATGACACGCTGCTGGATCTGTGCGGAAGGCTCTCCCGGGCGGCGGTCCATGAGCTCATCCGGGGTCAGACGCGGGACCTCCATGTGAATGTCGATGCGGTCCAGCAGGGGGCCACTGATACGCTTCTGGTAGCGCTGGATGGCGCCCAGGCTGCAGTTGCAGGGCTTGATCGGGTCACCGTAGAACCCGCAGGGGCAGGGGTTCATGGCGGCGATGAGTTGGAAGTTTGCCGGGAATGTCAGGGCCATCTGCGCCCTCGAGATTGTGACCTGCCGGTCCTCCAGTGGCTGGCGCAAGACTTCCAGGGCGGCGCTGGAGAACTCAGGCAATTCATCCAGGAACAGCACGCCGTTGTGCGCGAGGCTGATCTCGCCCGGCTGTGGGATTGACCCGCCGCCCGCAAGGCCGGGCGTGCTCACCGTGTGGTGCGGCGAACGGAAGGGCCTTTGGCGGATGAGGGCGTTCTTCTTGGGGACCTGACCTACTATGGAGTACAGCTTCGTGACCTCGAGGGCTTCTTCCAGCGTCATATGCGGCAGGATGCCGGGCACTCGTCGGGCCAGCATGGTCTTGCCGGAACCCGGAGGGCCGATCATGAGCACATTGTGGCCGCCCGCAGCGGCGACTTCCAGCGCGCGCTTCACGTGCTCCTGACCTCTCACATCCGCGAAGTCGATGGCGTACGGCTCGGCCTCGAGGTCGATGTCCTCCTCGCTGACTTGCACTGGGTCTGCCATGAAACCTTTCTCCAGCAGACAGACGCAGTCATACAGCGTCTCGGCCGTATAGACCTCGAAATCATCCACGACAGCCGCTTCCTTGCCGTTATCCGGCGGAACAACGACGCAGGCCTTGCCCCAGGATTTCGCGCCAAGGGAAACAGGAAGGGCCCCACTGATCGGCCGCAAGATGCCGTCCAGCGACAGTTCGCCTACCAGCACGGTGCGGTCGAGGTCGTCATCCATGCTCACCTGCCCACTGGCGACGAGAATGCCAAGGGCGATGGGCAGGTCGAATGCCGGACCCGCTTTCTTCACATCTGCGGGCGCCAGGTTGACCACGATCTGCTCCATGGGAAACTCGAAACCCGAGTTCTTGATTGCGGCCTGGACCCTCTCCCTGCTCTCGCGCACTGCGGGGTCAGGAAGCCCCACAATGTCAAACTTCTTCAGACCCCGCGAGATGTCGACTTCGACCTCAACTGCGTAGGCGTCTATTCCGAGTATTGCGGCGGAGTGAACACGTGCGAGCATGTAACGCGGCCCCCCGGAAGTGAGATTTCCACATTCTTTTCCTCCAATCAGCGAACACAACCTCCCCGGGCCATGAAGAAACGCGGAGACGGTGCAAGGCATCGAGTCGGGACAAGACCCGGGAAATCATCCGAACCAGACCTGATACGAGCGAAACGCCTCGCCGCCAAAGGCGCCGATGAGACTCCACACCCCACCGGCGACCACGAACTGCCCCAGCACGATGCCCAGGGCCGCCGGAATCAGCCTTCGGTAAAGGCCCACTCCACCCAGACGCAATGCCAGGCCTTTGACGATGGACGCCATGAGCAGGGCAGCCCATGTCCGGTATCCACGCACAGTACCCAGGACGAATCCCAGCGGGTGAATCGGGAACCTGAGGAAGCGGTGGCGCAGGAAGGTAAGCCCGAAGGTGGCGATCAGCCCCCACAATGCCGCAATGCTTTCCCCCACATTCGGGGCTTCATGTTTCTTCGCGTACCCTTCCAGCATCTTGAAGGCGTAGCTCGCGGAGCTAACTCGCATGCCGCCGCTGTGCGCGCCGCCCTCGAGGAAGTTGGCCCCGTACTGGTAGTACGTGTGCAGCTGAATAACCAGCGAGATCACCGTGCCCATGAGGACCGCGAGAGTGAGCGCGGCACGAATGTCGAGCTTGCCCAGGCCGGCGCGCCGCGACAACTCAATGCCTTCGAACTGGTACGCCCCGAGACCGGACAGATACCCTCGCGGCAGAAACCAGGCCAGCGACATGATGGTGAGGTTGCGGAAGGTGCCGTCCACCACGAAGGCCTTGGACCCAAACAGCGCAATGAGCAGGCGGTACTGCTCGGTGACCGGAAATGCCCACTGCAGTGGGGCCCCAGCCTCGCAGCGCAGGCGCGAGTAGCTCAGGGCGAAGATGTAGATCAGGCCGAAGAATCCTAGCGCCGTGAGAGGCGACATTCCGGCAGCCCACCACCAGGCCATGCTGCCGAATGCGGTCAGGAAGAACCCAGCGATGAGCCAGGGGCGCTCGCGCCAGATACCTGCGAGATGCTCCCTTGCTGCGAAGACGATAATGCCGGCCATGGCGATGAAGCACCCCGCCGACTGGGGCTCGAGGTGCGGGAAGCGCGGGATATCGTAACCCATGGCGGCGGCGCCGACCTGCTCGCACAGCAGCAGCCCATAGGCGAAAAGTGCGGAATTGACAATCTCCAGGGGCATGAGATACCCGAAGCCCACGACCTCGGGGCGCCACCAGGCGAGGAGAGGCTGCAAGGCGTTGAGGGGGCGATCATGGAACAGCGCGCCGACGTCATAGGACACGCCGAGAGCGGGGACGCCGGGGTTGAATGCATGCAGGATATTGAGCCCGTTGTGGATCAGCGCAAGAGAGAACCCGATCCACATGACCGGGTCTCGCCAGAGCGGGGGCGTCTTGCCGCCGGCGCTCGAATCAGTGATCATCAGCGGGATCTCATTGATTGCGAAAGCCAGACGCTCGCGGTTCGCCCACTGGTCCACGAATAGCTCTGCCATGAAGTGCAGAGTGCCGAACAAGAGCAAGATGAAGACCAGCCAGGTGAACATGGGACGCAGCCAGAGCGCCCAAGGAACGCCGCCCTCGGTGGCTTCGAAGAACTGGCGGATGACTTCGTCATCAGTGGGGGCGACCCAGGCAGGGAGGAACCGGCGGAACTCGTCCCATCCGTTCTCGGGGGTCGCGAAGTACTGCAGTGCCACGAAATTCGGGGCCATCTGGCGAAGTGCGCCACCGGCAGAGAGAGCAATTCCCAGAGCCAGGTACACGTAGATGAAGAGGATTTCGCCCCGCGAAAGAGCCAGTGAGGGCCAGCGACGCCGGGCGATTCCCGCCAGGGCAATGAGCAGCACCACACCCGTCAGCGCGGGCACGGGCGGCACGCTCATGCTGACCTGGCAGGTGACCGTGAGAAGCTCGGCCTGACGCACCCAGAGGTTCCCGGCGACCAGAAGTGCGGTCCCCACGATGAACGCCCGCAGGGTAAGGCACTTTGCCCGTGGCGGGTGTGTTATTGAAGATGAGGACTGCGCGCAAGAGCCATCCATGGACAAGCCGCGAACCTCGCGCCTGCGTGCTCACGATCCGCCTGCCGGCGGGGAGGGATTATATCATGCGAGCAATGGCAGTGGCCGCTGCTTTTGCGGTCGCCGCGATGTCCGGAATCCGCGCCGAAGCGAACGCCGTGTCGCTCCAGAGGACCGTGGTCATCGACGGGCACGAACTGGTGCTGGATACTTCGCCGGTAAAGATCAGCTTAGAAGCAGCGCCGGTGTTCGAAAACGAGCCCAGACAGGCGGACCTTGCCCGGAAGCTCTTTCGCAGCCATTCCGAGGCCTGGCATGCGGCGCAGAAAGCCGGCGTCACCGTCCTGCCCTCGGTCTCGCTTGTTCAGGCCAAGTGCAAGAAGCTGGACGACGGCATCTACGCGGCCGTGGAACTTGCGGCGGAAGACGGCATCGGCAAGATCCGCCCCGGCAAGCACGAACTGCTGGTCCAGCTGCTTACCGCGGTGAACAACTCGGACGTGAGTTCCTCCTTCGGTGAAGAGGCGGCACGCCTCGCGGTCTCCCGCATCTATGGCGCCTTCAAGAACGCCGGCTTTCCCCTGGAATTCACCAGTGCACGACTGGTCGGCCGCCTGCCGGACGAGTCACGCAAGCCGGTGGGATTCTACACCTGGAACCTGCAACTTGAGCGCATCTTCAAGCGCGACACCGCACTGCAGTCCGGGTTCAACCTGACTGACCCCGAAGAGCTTGCGGCGGCGTGCCTGATCGTCAAGGCCCTGTGGGACAACCCGAGCCTGCGCGGGTCACTGGAAGCGACCTGGAACCTGTACGCGAGGCTGACCAACCCGCTCGTGAGCATCTCCCCCGAGGAAATCCGCCACCTGGCCGAGTCTGTGGGAGGGCTTGCGGCTGCGACGGATGACCCGAAATCGGCGCGCCGGCTGGCCGACAAATTCCGAGACGCTCCTGCGCCGCCCTTCGCACTTCTGCCCCGCTCCTTCTCGCGGGAAGGATCGCAGATCCAGACTGGTGGCATGGACGCGTTCATCTCATCCGTGCGCGATGGATCGGTCTCGCTGAAGCCCGACGCCGACTCCGGCTGGTACCAGCACCAGATGTTCTCACTGGAGCCGCTCCTCATGCCCGACAAGTTCCCTGAAGGCGCGAAGCTGGAACTCAGTGAAGAGTACCGGAAGCTGATGGAGGCGCAGTTCCGGTCCATCGCCAGCCAGATACGTGAGACCCACGCCAAACAGATTCCGCCCGAGGCAGCCGCGCCGCCGGTGGAGTTGCCGACGCATCTCTCCGTGGAGCCTTTCCCCACTGTCTACCAGCGGCTTGCGCAGTCCTACGAGTTCCTGTCGAAACAGCTGGTTGAGCGCATTGGCATTGAGGCGCTGTCCCTGCACGCGCGGGATGAAGGCGGCGTGGAGCGCCCCGACAGTATTGGAGATGAGGTGAGAAGACTCCGGGGTCTTCTCAGCGGGTTGGAGCTTCTCGCGCGGCGGGACATCGGCGTCGCGATGGACGGAGCAACGAAGGGTCCGGACGTCCGGGCAGAAGGCTGGAAGGAATTCGCAGAGCGCTGGCTCGCCCGCTGGCATGAGGACCCCGACATGGCCCGCGACGTGCGCATGATGGTGCCGGTGGGGCTGGACCCGCCGCGACACTGGGCGGTGCTCGGGGTGCGGCTGGCACGGATCAAGGCGAGATACCTGGAGCCGCCGAAGGTCGTGAAAGGCGACGCATACGTGAACTTTGGCGAGACGGAATACTGGCTGCCCATCGAGGAGATGGTGGAAGTCACGGGCATGCGGGAGCCACTGAACCACGAAGAGTTCCGGGCCCTGTGTGACCGCGCCGGAAGCGCGGAGGAGATCGTGCGAAGCCTGCAGCAAGCGGGCGGCCAGGCCCAACTGCCGCCAGCCGAGCAGGGGAAACAACCGGCGATACCGATGGTTTCCGGCCCCGCGTGGGTACTGCTGAGCGTGCTGATACTGGCCCTGATCGGGCTGGTGGTCTGGCGGTTGATCCAAGGGGCATTGGGGAGGTAGCGGACGGCCGGCAGTGGAGACCCTCGCCCCGCACCGCTGAGGTCGGTTGCCTGCCCCCACCAAGGGCGCACGGCCGCCCGTAGTTGCTCACTCCAGGAACGGGGAGGTTTGCAAAGGGCGAGGACGTTCCGTCGGGCGGGATGTCTGGCCGAAGGCGTGCAGCCCCGGGCTGCGACCCGGGGCGTGTATGCCGCACTGCACAGGTCCTTCCAATGCGCCCCCTCTGCTTTACTCCTGTTTCGCCCCAACCATGCGGATCAATGTGGACAACGGGAAATCCCGGCCCCGGAAGTCGTAGTTGAACTCCAGGAACAAGGCCGCGTACCCTTCCTCAGGGGTCTTCAGCAGATGCCCGAATGAGCCCTGCTTCGGCTCCACCTCGACGCTCTCCCACTTTGCTTTCCGGAAGTCGCTGGTGGGCGAGGTCGCGGTCCAGGCCAGGACATTCTTCGGCTCCACGTCGCTTCGACCGCAGATCGTAACACCCGCATCGTCCTCGTCCACTGTCCAGCTCAACTGGGGTAGCTTTGCATCCCCCGCGATGGTGGCGACGAAGCCTGCCAGCCCGTTGAGCACGCGCACCCGGTCGTCCAGACCGTGGCCGGAGTTCGGCACGTAAAGGATCCGCCGGGGCTCGGGAAGCTCAGTGAAGTAGTTGTCCGCAGCGCCCAGTGGCCAGTATGGGTCATTAGTACCGGCAATGATGAGCTTCGGCATGGTGGCGCGGTCGCGGTACGTGTAGGGGTCCACCATGGTGCTGAGCGCGCGGCCTTCCTCGCCAGCAAGCATATCGGGCAGCCCGCGCTTCGTGTAGTCGTCGATCTGCTCGCTGTACGCTCCCCACTGCCGCAGGTGGTGGGCCATCTGCGCGGGCAGATTGAGATTGTCGTAGACCATAGGCGCGATACCCTTCACTCGCCTATCGACTTCGCCGGTGAACCATGTGGTCCAGCCGCGCTTCGAGCCGCCGGTGACCACAAAACCATCCACCTTCCTGCCCCAGTCACGCTCGGAAAGACCCTGGATCGCGTCCATTGCGCGCACCGCCGCCTTGGTCATTGGGAACAGAAGCGGCCAGGATGGATCGCCTGTCTCGAGGTACTTCGTGAAGGTGTAGGAGATCGCGGCATCCTCCCGCAGTCCGTCGAACAGGGGCTGGTTGGGGATGTCCCCGAGTACTGCAATGGGCATGCCGATCATGTTCGCGATGAGGGTCGCCAGGGCGAACTCGGCACCCACAGGATTCCCGCCGGTGATCACGAGTACGCAGAGCTCGGGGTGCTTCACCTGCGCCGGGCGAGCGATAGCGATGCGGTGCTTCCACTCGCCGCCCTGCCACCGTTGCGACACCATGTTGAGGGTGGTCACTGACCCGCCGTCTGCGGCTGAGGTGGACCCTGCAACTTCCCAGGTGAAGCTGTCGTCGGGCGCGGCGACATAGTCAAAGATCGGCTGGCCGAGGGCGGAGACGGCGAGCAACGACGCAGCGAGGACGGCGAACAGGGCAAGCATACGCATGGATCGGGGCTCCTATCTGATTGGTGGGCGCGGCTGGTGCTATTGCAAGGGCGAGTTCTCGCCAACGACCCGCTCCCGGGTTTCGGCCACTGCGCCACGGAGCAGTTCCAGCTCGTTCTCAACCTCATCTGACGCTTCCTGCTCCACTCGGGCATCCATCTGCAGCCTCAACTGGGATAGTTTGAGGCGCAGGTTGTCGAGGGTTGCCTCGGCCCCGGACAGGCGCAGGAGGTAATCGGATTCCCGCTCGGCGTTCGCCTGCAGGTACTTGAGAGTCTCCTGCTTGTGTCTGATCTCCCGGGCGATCTGCTCCCGCGCGACTTCAGTATTCGCTTCCTGGAGATCATGTTCCAGTCGGTCGATATCGTCTTGTACGTCGGCTTCACTATGAACCAGGCGGGCTTCGCGGAAGGCAATGACGTGCCGCGCGAGCTCGTCCGCGTCACGGCCGAGCTGGCGCAGCTGACCGCGCAGGTGCGCCAGCGACGTTTCGGAGGTTCCAACCTCCTCCAGCGCCAGCTTCATCTTCCGCTGGATGCGCCGACGCATGGCGTGAACGTCTTCATACGGACGCCGTGCCGCGTGTCGGGAGGCCTGCACGCACGCTGTGATCACGAAGGAAAGCAGCAACAGCGGGACCGCGACGGAAGGAATGATGACCCCCAGCGGCACCGCGGGAGGGACGTACAGCAGCTCGGCCTCAAGATCCCCCGAGAGGGATTCGCGCACTTCGGAAGGGGTGCGAATGAACTCGTCCACGAGACGGTCGACGTCCACCCGAATTGTGATGGACTTGCCCGAGTGATCCTTGCCCGACACCGGTCCGAAGGTATATGTGTGCCTTGCGCTATCCTCGGCGATGGTCTCGACCGGCGGGTCCAGCACAACGAGGTCGTGGGGCTGGACGAAATCGCCGGTGGCATCCTGGCGGTATCGGGCATCGTACCTGCGACCATCGATCTCACACTCGAATGTCCCGGACAGGCGCACCTGGTACTCGCCTTTGCCCTGCATGGCAGGAAGGGAGACGACGGTGCCATCCAGGGGAATATCTGCTGCCCCCGCAGGGTGGGCACTGCGCGCGGCAAGCGCCGGGAGTGCGGACAATACCAGCAGCATGGCGGCAACGGGTGCGGCGGACATCATAGCAGTATGCCTCGCTGTTGGCGGCAAGGTCGCAGGCCCTCTCGGCATCGGAGGTTCTTCCCTGTGGACCGAATGTTCACTCACAGGTAGAAACCTGTCCGTGCCCAAGATGTTCCCACATCCACGAAGCAGGCCCCCGGTCACTCGGTCCATGTGTCGTACATCACAATTTGCTCCAACGGAATACGGGATTTCGGCCGCGGCGCATCCGCCGGATAACCCAGGGGCATCAGTTCCACCACCCGGATCTCACCCCCGCGCGGGATCCCGCAGACATCCTTCACCGCGGCCTCATCGAAGGCGCCGATCCAGCAGGTCCCCAGTCCCTCGGAGACCGCTTGGAGGGCAATGTGCTCCAGGGCGATGGCCACATCAATCGGGTAGCACAACTGGCCACAGCGCATCGTGTGACTGTCCGTCTTGGCGCAGGCAACGATGACCACAGGCGCCTGGCCTACGAACTTCTGGCCGCTTGCTGCCTGCACGAGCTGCGCCCTGAGCGCCGGGTCCTTGACCAGGATGAAGCGCCATTCCTGCCGGTTGCTGGCCGAGGGTGCAAGACGCGCTGCTTCCATCACCCGCTCAAGCTTCTCCGGCTCGATCTCCCTGTCCTGATAGGCACGCACGCTGTATCGTGCACTGATCGCCTCAAAGACATCCATGGGCTTCTCCTCCTCCAAAGGATTTGGTGTATAATTCGCCCGAAGCCCCCCGGCTCCTTTATGTTGAGCCGGAACCCGTGCAGTGCCTGCCGCCTCGGCAACAAGCGGCGGCGTGAATCTGAGGCCCGAGCGTGTGGAATCCATTTGCACCACGCCATACGGTGACGGACGTCAGCCTCGACCATGTGCCCGTGATGCAGCAGACGGAAGACGCTTTCACCACGCTGGCCCATGCGGTGGCAGCCCTGCTTCGGCTGTACGGCCGGCCGCGCTCCGTGGATGAAGCTGCGCTGCACACGGGTGACTGTTTCGCCATCGACCTGTCCACGGAATCGCCCGGTCTGGGCCTTACCGCTTCCTGCGAGTTACTGACCGAGGGCCTCCAGGACCTCGGACTACTGGCGCGTCTTGCATGCCACAGCGCAGACCCGGACCAGTACACGAGGCTGTTCACTGTGGTGCGCGCCGGACTACGTAACTACCGGCCCACCCTGGCTTGCGGAGGCTGGCCCAATCCCAGCACTACGGGCAGACGAGGCTACTTCTGGGGGATCGTCCACGGGTTCGATCTCAACACAGCGGACTTTGTGGGCTCCACGGTCCGCGACCCATTCCTGGACAAGCTGCTCGCAACGGACCTCGTCTGGCCCGTGCAGCCGGAAACAATCCGCGGCGCCTATCTTATCGAGGGCTGGCAGGAGCCGCCGCTAAAGCCCGGCAAGCTGATCCGGCGTGCATTAGCGCGAGGAGTGAGCCTTCTTGCCGGCGAGGGTGGGATCGGCGGCCTCGCCGCGTATGCGCGCCTCCTGCGAGTACTGGCGAAGGAGGAGTTGGCCCCCGATAGCCCCCTGGCGTCTCGTTACCCATTCCCAATGATGGTAGCGGTGCGGACGCAGTTCGAGCAGATCGCCCGAAACCTGGACAACGCAAGCGCAGTTGTGCCCCGACGTCTGCGAGCGACCATGTCCACATGCCGTTCGCTGGCGCACGATGCGGCCAATCTCCTGCTGAATTCGGAACCGCCGCGCGTGTATGGGCGCAGGGCCCGAGGAGCGATCCGGGCAGGCAAGTGGCCGTGGGCGGAGGATGCGTGGCAGAAGCGTGTGGAGGAACTTGCCGACCCGAGTAGTGATGCGCGTGAAGCTGAAATAGAGCGCATCGAGACACTCAGGGACCTGCACGGACGGCTTACTGAGGCGCTTGACCTTCTCGTGTCATAGACACGGAAAACGTCCCGGGCGGAGGCCCGAATAGACCTCCGCCCTCGGAAGTCTCATTTCCCCGACAGGGCGCTACTTCGACTTCGCTTCTTCCATCATTGTGATGAGTTCCTCGGGCGTCTTGAACCCCGTATCCTCGAGGACTACGCTCCCGTCGGCCTTCGCGAACACCACGTGGGGGATGAACTGAGTCCCGTACTTCTCGGGCACTTCCTGGTTCTCGTCCGAATTCACCTTGATGCACACGAAGTCCCGGGACGCGGCCACAATCTTGGGATCGGGCCAGGTCTTCTCATCCATTTGACGGCAGGGCGGGCAGTAGTCACTATAGATGTCAATCAGGACCAGCTTGCCGGACTTATCGGCCTCGTCGAGAGCCGCTTGATAGTCACTCAGCCATTTCACTCCATCATCCGCGGAGTCGGTCTCAGCGGAGGCCTCGTCGGTTCCGCCGGCATCCGTCTCGGCCTCCTGCGCTTCCGGAACGGCTGCCTGTGCTTCGGGAGCAGTGGGTGGTGTGGGATCCGGGCTGCTCTCCGGAGCCTGTACAGGAGCTTTGCAGCCTGCAGCGATGACAACAACCAGGATGGTCACTGCATACCGCCAGACGGTTGCGAACCTCACGGAGGACCATCTCCCTCGCGCGGAAGCGCAGCCCGCGCTCAAAAGGTAACTACAGAGACATAGCATGAATGCAATAACGCGGTCCGCGCGGAGAAATATCCCGCCCCTCAGTCCCATTCCAGCAAGACCCCGAGGCACTCGCCGGGGCTCTCATAGAGCAAGTCGAAGGCGTCTTTGGCCCGCGCGGCGGGGAACCGGTGTGTGATCATTGTCTCTCCGGCGATCACACCGCGCGAAAGCAGTTCCAGAGACTTGTCCGAGCACGTCGGCCGATGGGTACCGGCGCTGTTGGCGCCGATAACCCTGTGCCCCATGAGCAACGAGGCATCCAGCGGCAGGGGCTGATCCTGATACAGGCCGATGACCACAATCTGCCCGCCGTAGGCTACCATCTTCTGAAGTTGCGGGAACACTCGCGCCGCCCATTGCCCGCCGACGGCCTCATAGACAACCCGCGCGCCCTTGCCGTCGGTAGCGTCCCGCACGGCGCTCACGGCATCTGTCATGGAGGCATCGATCACCAAGTCCACGCCAAGGTCTCGAGCGATGCGGCAACGCAGGGGGAGTGCATCCACGCCAATGATCTGGGCCGGCTTCCATTCCCGAACGATCTGCGCCATCACCATGCCGATGATCCCCTGCCCGACGATCACCACTGTGTCCCCTTCGCGAATATCGCCGGCAATCGACCAGGACCAGCCGCTGGTGCCAAAAGGCCAGAATGTGCCGAGTTCCAGGGAGACATTGTCCGGCAGGCGAACAATCGACGGGTTATGTTGTTTGTCATGTTCAGGCGCGAGCACATACTCTGCATGGGGGCGCAGAGCAGCCACTCGGTCCCCTACGCGGAACCCGGTTACATCAGCTCCCACCGCCTCAACGTAACCGGCGGCCGCGTAGCCCATCACGCCAGGATCCACGGCTTTCTCGGACAAGTACCTGCCGCCAAGTTCCGAGCCGCGACTGATGAGACTGCAACTGACCTTGACTAGCACATCGCCCGGGCCAACCTCCGGAATAGGGGCAGGCTCCAGAAAAACGTTGCCGACTCCTTCGCCCTTGGCAAGCCTGAGCATAGCGGGGCACCATCCTCTCAGCGAGGTTGAGGCCGTCCGGTCAGCGTCTTCCGCGAGTACGCGTCCAACTTTCCGCCCCGTACTTCGTCTCCACGAGTTCGGCCGCTCTTGCCCGTTCTTCATCAGTCAACGGCTGTTCCGCGATGAGCACCCCGAAGGCCTCGGCGAACCCGCTCACCACGGCCCGCCCGAGTTCATCGAAGCTAACCCTCCTGCCAAGCACCTCCGCCACCGTAGCGGCGTGGCGAGACAGTCCGTTGGCATCGCCCACATCACTGGGGCGCTTCCCGAGGATCTCCAGGTGCTCGGAGGCGGCCAAGGTGATCGGGATCGACCCATGCTGGAGGATCGCCCCGGAACGCCGCATCTGGGCGCTGCCCACGATCTTGCGACCGGCGACTTCCATATCCCCGCCCAGCGAGCTTGCAAAACAGATGGCTGGCAGGTCGACGGGCTTGCGCGAGGAATCCCTGCGGCCGGCCGGAATGCCCGCACTCACTCCCAGCAAGGCGAGCCCGGCTTCGATGCCCCGGGAGATCTCCCGGTATGACGCCACCACCGAGTCACCGCAGGCAAGCTGGTCGACGCGGATGCAGACGCTGTAGGTGACTTCGTCGCGGTGGATGATAGCGCGTCCACCGGTTGGCCGGCGTACCAAGCCGTATCCGCGTCGCTGGACTGCTTCCAGGTCCACGCCCTGCTCCAGGTCCTGCGCGAAACCAATCGAAACGCCCGGCGGATCCCAGCCGTATATGCGCAGCGTGGGCGGCGCGCTGCCACCCGCTACCTGTTCGAAGAGCGTCTCGTCCACGGCCATATTCACATCAGCCGGGGCGAAGCCGCTCCACACCAGTCGCCAGACCTCGGCGTCACTCATCCCTTTACCGTCCGTGCGGCAGGAAGAAGCCCGGGATCCGTGTCAGCGATCCCGGGCGGTAAATGCGGAGCCCCTGTCTGTGGCGTGCGGCCGTCTACTCGTCGTCCTCTTCGAAGAACAGGTCGTCCTCTTCGTCCTCTTCATCGTCCTCGTCCGCACTCTCTTCCGCCACGTGCTTCTTGTATTCTTCGTAGGTCATGAGCTTGTCCAGGTCCTCGCCCTCGGCAGGCTTGACCGCGATCAGCCAGCCCTCGCCGTAGCAGTCGTCATTGACAAGCTCGGGCATGTCCGCGAGTTCCTCATTGACGCGCGTGATCGTGCCCGAGATCGGCGCGATGAGGTCCTCGACGGCTTTCGCGGACTCGATGCTGCCGAACACTTCCTCTTTCTCCACTTCGGCCCCAGCCTCGGGAAGCTCGACGAAGATGATGCTTCCAAGCTGGTCCTGCGCATACTGCGTGATCCCCACGAGTACTTCCTTACCTTCGTCGCGTACCCAGGTGTGGCTCTCGTCAAAACGCAGTTCCGACATGTCCATACGGGAGGACCTCCTTCGACCGGTTCTTCCCTTGTGGTGCGTAAGCTATTCACCGCATTCCCGGTCCCCAGAGGCCCCGGGTCAGCGCGTATGAGTGTAATACTTCACGCAACCGGGAGGCAAGGGGGTTTTTGCGGTCCTGGCCTGAAAGAAGCCGGGCGCGAGGAATTGCGTCGTCCACGGGAATCCAGTATCCTCACGATGTCCATTCAACACCACGGTCAGGGATTGGGTAGTTCATGGCCGATCAGGCGAAACGCAAGCTCAAACGTTCTCGGCTAAAGCGCGCCGAAAACGAGGCGGCTGCCAGTCTGGTTCAGTTGCTGCGCCCCACGCCAGATGCGCCGGCGATTCGACGATATGTGCCCCGGACGGACCTCGATCACGGCGAACTGCTGGCCCGACTCGGCGCTCTGGACTGGCGAGACCTGGCGCCGGACGCATCCCCCGTCGGCGTCGGGGACATTGCCGACAGGATCATCTGCGGCGACAGCGTGCTGTGTCTGCGTCGCCTTCCCGAGGCCTGCATCGCCTGTGTGGTGACCAGCCCGCCATACTGGAACGTGGTGGATTACGGCGTGGAGGGGCAGATCGGCCCGGGCACCTACGAGGCATACATCGAGGATCTACTGGAAGTCTGGCGCGAGTGCGAAAGGGTGTTGGTCCCCAACGGCAAACTGTGCATCAATGCACCGATCATACCCGTCCCCAAGGCGGTCATGCCCCACCAGCACACCCGGCACCTCAAGAACCTGAGTAATGACATCGAGGTCAGCATTTTGCAGAACCTCACCCTGCAGCGCTATAGCCTTTATATCTGGCAGAAACAAACCACTGAGAAGATGTTCGGCAGCTACCCGTACCCTCCGAACCTGCTTGAGCAGAACACCGTGGAGTTCATCAACGTGTTTGTCAAACCGGGTACCCCGCGCAAGATGTCTCCCGAGGTCAAGGCTGCCAGCAGACTGACGGAGAGCGAATGGATGAACCTCACGCGTCAGGTCTGGCACCTTTATCCGGCTGACGTGAAGCGCGAGGGGCACCCAGCGCCCTTCCCGGAGGACTTGCCCAACCGCCTCATTGCCATGTACACTTTCGCCCGTTGCGAGGACGCGGGAGTGCAATTTCCGGGCGACCTGGTTCTTGATCCCTTCTGCGGCACCGGCGCTACATGCGCGGCAGCCCGGAAGCTGGGCCGGCGGTTCGTCGGCATCGACCTGGCGCCGGATTTCGCGGTAGCCGCCGCCGAGCGCTGCTCCCGTGCCTCCTTCGACGGAAAGATCGCCCTGTCGCGAGGCAAATGAAAGCAGGTCACGTGATGTCGAGACCGATCCTTTGGCTTGTCGTGGTATTGCTGTGCGGCTCGGTGCCGGCGCAGACCGCAACCAAGCCTGCCGCAAAGCCCGGCGGGCAAGCCACCAACGGGAAGGCCGCCACGGGCAAGCCTGAGAAGCCCGAACCTCCCCCGCCTCCACCCAAAGTGAGCCCGGAGGCGATCCGTGATTTCGTGCGCCTGCGAGCGGAGCGGCGCTATGAGGCCCTGCTGGCGACGGCGAAAGCCATGACCGTTGCCGCACCCACCGACCCTGTGGGCTGGGGATACCTGGGTGAAGCGCAGATGCGCGTGGGTGACTGGCAGCAAGCAGCGCAGGCACTGCGGATGGCCGTGACACTGAAGAGCAAGAACCCCGCGGATCGGGTGAATCTGGCGACCGCGCTGGTGCAGGTGGGCATCAATCGCCTGCGGCTGGGGTATGTCGCCACCGAAGTGCAGACGCTGTGGCGTGAAGCTCTGACGCTGGACCCGGAGAACCCGTGGCCTTATGTGTGTCTGGGCGACCTGGCGCTGAGCCAGGGGGACGCCAGACAGGCGGAACGTGATTACCTGCGTGCGGTTCGGATCGACCCAACCTGCTTCGCGGCATATGCGGGGCTCGCCCGGGCGTATGATCTGCTCGGGCAGGCTGCATCCGCACAAGTGTGCCGGCAGACTGCGGAGTTGCTGTCACCGCCGGCGCGGCCGGTTGGCGCAGCGCTCTCCGCTGTTCCGGGAGACCCTCAATCCCCGGCCACGCCGGCCGTGGAGCCGGCCTCCCCCTGACGGTGACACGGCACGCGCAAACCTGCTATACTCAGGATGTGCGCCATCCACAACCCGGTATCCTCTTTCTCATGCCTGCAGCCGCCAAAATCTGCCGCGCCCAAGCCATATCCCTGATCTTTCTGGTCGGGGCGAGTTACACCTGCCATGCCCAGCCTTGCTCTGACCCGCCGCAGGTTCCCCTGGGCATGGTCGGCGACAGCAGCAGCTGGGCTGGCGAGGGCCATCATTGGCGCCGTCTGGTCCTGGAGCGCCTGCCACGTCTGGTGGTGAGACCATGAGCGGCAGCAGCTTCTCACCCAAGCCGCCAAACATGCCAGACGTTGCTTCGCTGGGGGACAGCCGGGGAATAACTATCCAGCGTGTAGGCATACGCGACCTGCACCTTCCGGTAATGGTGCTGGAGAAATCCGGGCGTCTCGCGCGGCTGCTGGGCATCTATGACGCCAGCGTTGAGCTTCCCAAGACGGAGCGCGGGACCCACATGAGCCGCCTGGTGGAAGTCCTGGCCCGCTGGAGCCGCAAGCGGGTCTCCCAGCTCGAGATGGAGCAGATGGTGCGCGAGCTTGCCCAGACCGCCGGTGCGCGAGCCGCCAGCCTCACCCTGGCATTCAAGTACTTCCTCGAAAAAACCGCCCCAGCCAGCGGTATCAAGACACACCTGGACTACGACTGCCGATTCGAAGCCGCTCTGGACGGAGACGCGTACCGCTTCACGCTGGTCACCACGGCACCAATCATCACCCTCTGCCCCTGCTCGCGGGAGATATCCGAACGTGGGGCACACAGCCAGCGCGCACTTCTGACGGTGCATGTCCGCACTGCGCCAGGGGTCTTCCTGTGGCTGGAGGACCTCATCCCGCTCTTGGAGAAGCAGGGCAGTTGCGACATCCATCCCGTACTCAAGCGCAGTGATGAGAAGGTCGTGACTGAAGCGAGCTACGACAACCCGAAGTTTGTGGAGGATGTTGTACGCGACACGATCATTGCAGTACGCCAGGTTCCCGGGGTCGAGTGGCTGCGGGCGGAATGCGAATCCATGGAATCGATCCACAACCACCTGGCCTATGCCATGGCGGAGAGTGAGGCCCGCTAATGGAGTATGCAATCGCGGTTTTCCTGGCGGCGGTGGGCGTGGGGGTGCTGTATGCCCTCTATCGCTTCTACCAGTCCACAATGAACCGCGCTGGGGCGATGTCGGCGGAGGAACTCCGTCCCGAAGTCACCGCAATCCAGGCTTCAGGAGACGTTCATTCCGACGGCCTGGTCTACCTGTTCGCCGACCAGTTCGTGGAGTGCAAGACCTCCGGGCCCATGACCCCCCAGCGTGAGAAGGCCTTCTGCCCCCTGACCGACCGAGAGCTTGACCCAGCGGACTGGTGCCTCAAGCTCCTGTACGCGGCGATCTGCGAACTGCACACCAGCGCGTGCATTGACTACCGTGTGGTCAAGCGCGACGCCACCTTCCTTCCCCCCTACCCCCACAAGGCGTGGGAACTGGAGCTGGTTCAGCGCACACCCTTCCAGCAGTCGCCGGTCATGTCGGCGCTGGAGGTGGCCTTCGATCTGATGCGCGCCCGGAAACAGCAGCGCGTCGCGCAGGGCAAGGAAGAGCCCGGCGAAGTCTGGTGTCCGCTGGATGAGTTGATTGAGCGGGCGATAAAAGTCATGCGCCAGGAAATCGGCTTCTGGGAACGCAGCGGGGTGTACGGAGACGTGCGCAACTACGTGGCCTCCGCGCTCGTGGCCCAGGGGTACCTGATCCAGCCTGCGCGCGAGACCTGGCTGGATCGTGCGCGCTCCCGCAGACCGACCCCGAATCGTGAGGAAGTCGAAAAGCTCCGTCCTGCCGCGGAGAACCTGAAGCGGACCCTGGACCAATTCCGGCGCCGGCACGGTTCGCCTTACGCTTACGGCGAGTTGGAGCCCGAGGAGGGGCAGGCCCAGCATCTGCGGAACGTGGATCCGTCGCTGGTGACCCGCGACCAAGATCTGGACGCGATGCCCTTCGATGACGTCCTGCGAATCAGCATCTTCGAGACGCTCATCAGCCTGAAGCAACTGGAACCCAGCAGCGGCTCCGGCATCTAGAGTAGAGACGTGTCCTGTCCAGCCCGATCCTGCGCGCCGCGTCGCCATCCTGGAAACCACAGGCGCACCATCCGCCATGAGAATCTCCGACCTGATAACCGTACGCGGAGCCCCCAGGGCAGTGGACCTCGCCCAGGTGTCCCAGCTGCTCGAGGCCCTGGCGCGCGAGGGCGCAGACCTCACCCTCGGCACCGCCAGGCAACTTGAGGAACTGCTGGGCGAGTACGTTTCCGCGGACGCTGAGCCGGTGGACCCATTGCGGGCATTGCTTGCCGGCATTGCCGCAGGTGGCGAGGGCGGCAGCGCGGCGCTGGTCATGGGCAGCGCAGGCTCGGGCAAGTCCCACTTGCTGTCACTTGTGGCGCTTCTTGCAAACCACCCCACCGCCTGGTCCGTATTCCTCCAGAGCCACCCTGCATACGCCGACCTGCGCGACCGGCTGGGGGGACGCAAATACCTGGTGGTCCCGATTCCCCTCTGCGAGCACCGTGGGCATGAGGAGCACCTGGAGGACATTGTCTTCGATCGCACCGAAAGAGCATTGAGCTCCCTTGCTTACGGTCTCGCGGTGCCGCTCTCCGAGCAGTCCTACGCTCTGGACCTCATCGAGCGGCATATTGTCCCCCGTTATTCCGACGAACTCGACAAGTTCACCCGCGAGCAGTCCCCGGGTGTGCGTGACTGGCAGGCCCTGCGAAAGCGCAATCCGGCGCGCGCGGCGGAGATCGCCCGGCAATTTGCGGCACAGATGAACTACCCTCTGGATTTCCGCCAGTCCCGGGTGGAGCGTTTGTCACGGCTGATTGACGTGGTCCGCGACAACTCTCTGGGCGGGATTGTCTGGCTGATCGACGACCTGACCGAGTTCCTCTCGGGTGCGGGCGCGAAAGCCGTTCACAGTGACTGCGCCTTCCTGGACTTTCTCGCCCAGCGCTGCAAGATCGCCCCACTGCATGTGGTGGCCGCGCTCAATGAGGGGCTGGAGCAGCTTACCTCAGTCGAGCCGTATCTGGTGAATGCGATCCGCGCCGGTTACCGGCACGACCTGATACTCAGCACAGCCCACATGCGCGCGGTGGCAAGGCGGCGCGTTCTGGGCCGCGTTGATCCAGAGAAGTATGAAGCGGCGATCCAGCAGGTTCGCGACGCCTGCCGCAAAGCCTTTGGGACAGTCACCTTCTCGGCCGAGGAGCTCGCTGGGTCGTACCCGCTCCACCCAGCAGCATTGGAGTGCCTCGAGAGCATCGCCGCTCGGTTCTTTGGAGCCGCCGACACCTTCGTGGCCTTCCTGCAGGACCTTCTGGGACACACCAGCCTCGCGGGGGTTCTGTCGCGGGATTACCGGCAGATCATCGGCGTGGATGAAGTCTTTGACTACCTGCGCCCACGGATCGCTTCGCATCCCGAAGTCTCGGCGTACATATACGACGTACTCGATTACTATGAGAAAAACGCCGGGGAGATACTGCCCGAGGAACCTCAACTCGTGGTGCGACTCATCCGGCAACTGGTGATCTTCCGATTGGCCAATGTCGCTGCTCCCGTCCCCCTGCTCGTGGAGTGCCTGGGGCTCGACGAATCCGGGGCGGCCAGAGCGGAATCGGCGCGAGTAATCCAGGCCCTCGAAGCCATGCGCGTCGGCGGGAGCTTCGTCGACGCCCGGAGGGGAGCAGCCGATGCCCCCGCGGTCTACCAGGTGGATGTGCAGACCTCGGTCAGTGACGTTCTTCGCAAGCGCGTTGCGGCTGCAAAGGCTTCCTACGGTCCGGGCGATGCGCGGGTCTGGAAGCACGCTCTGTCAGTATGCGATGAGCCCGCATTTCCGCTGACACACCTGCAGAAGGCCCGGACCCTCGAGGTTGAGTGGCAGAACACCTTCCGATGCATTTCGGCGGAACTGACTGATCTGGCTTCGCTCCCTTCGGGTGTAATGGCCGAATTGGTGGGCGATCTCGCAGACCCCGCAACCGTGGAAGACGTGTGCCTGATGCTCGCTGCGCCCGGTAACAGAGACGCACAGCTTGCGGCATGGCGGTCGCTCGCCGAGACTGCACCTGCCACGCGCTGGTCCGCCGCGATCCTGGCCTGGATTCCCAGAGAACTGACCGCCGCCGAGGTGGATGAGCTCAAGGAGTTCGCGGCCATCGCCGACCTGTCCCAGGACGAGCGCGCCCTGGCCGCAGACAGCGGCATGCGTGACCAGCTCGGGGAGATGTATGGCCCGGCTGCCGCACAGGCCCGGAAGATCATGCGGAAGGCTTATTACGAGGGTCAGGTCTTGTCACCGTACGGGGAGATGTTGGGGCCGGCAGCGCTGGCGCCCCTCGCGGGAGACTGGGCAGCCACGCTCCATCAGGTGACCGCGCCCGCTTTCCTTCGGGTGTTCCCCGAGTTCCCCGCGATTGCGCCGCGTCGTCCCCTGGTCTCTCGCGAGCAAGTGGACAGCATCGTCAACCGGGTCATCCGCCCTGGACGGGCCAGCCTGCCCCCCGGAGACCCCCTGCGCGAACTGGTTGACGCCTGCCTGGCGCCCCTGGGGCTCATTTCCTCCCACGCTGACGAGTACATTGTGGATGTGTCGCGCAGCAAGATCGCAGCAAGCGTGATGGCGCGCGTCCGGCAGCGAGACAACACACCTCTGCAGGAGACCGGCCGGCCAATCGCCTGCGCGGACCTGGCCCAGCATCTAGTCAAGTCTGCATCAGGGCTTCCGCCCGAGCTGTTTGAGCTTGTGGTGGCGGCGCTGATCCGCACCGGGTACCTTGCCGCGGTTCAGGGCCCCAACCAGCTTGTTCGGATGGAAGATATCCCGGTGCCACTGAGCGGATCAATCAACTATGTAGCCCGGCCACCGCTCCTTTCACATAACCAATGGCAGATTCTCGCCAGGGTGTGCCGGATCGCTCTGGACTACAACCTTCCGGTGGCGGACTTCTCCGTCCAGCAGCATGCCTGGGACCTTCTGGTGGCCGCCCGCGTGGACTACCTGGACCGCGCGGAAGCGCTGAAAGCCCGGCTGCTCGCTCACGTCGAGGAGCTTGAGCAGCGCCCATCATTGTGGCGGGAGACCCTTGCGGACATCGAGGCCCTGCAGAACACATTCCGCTGCGTGCGACCGGAACTCCACCCGGCGCCAGGGCTGCAGGAGTTCATCCAGGACGTCGAGGGCTTCATCGGCGATTCCCAGGGCGCATCGCGACTCATGGGCCTGTTCAGGCGCATTGACACCCTTGCCGCATACCTCGACCGGCTCGCGCCAGACGTAGTCCAGGTGCGCGACTACATGCTCAGTCCGGCGCTGGTTCTGCCGCCCAATTCCGACCTTGAAGCTCGCAGGCAGGCGGTGCTGGGGCTTATCGGCTCGGGCGAACAGATTCTGTCCGAGGAAATGAATCTGCGGCGCCTCGTCCAGATTTTCCTGGGCTCGTATAAGCGGATCTATGCATCCTGGCACGGACGAGTGTACCGCTCGCCAATCTATGACCAGTACCGCGCCGTGATCCAGTCACCCGAGATGCGCGCGCTGCAGCAACTGGGGAAGTTGAACTTGAATGTGCCGACAACCGCGGAAGACATGGAGCGGCGCATCGAGGAGCAGGCTGCCGGACGCTGCACCCGCGCCGACCTGTCCGAAGTGCTCGATACCCAGCCCGTCTGCCCTGACTGCCATCTGGTGCTCAATGAGGAGCCCGAACTCGTGAGCGTGGATTCGTTGGTGGCCGAGACACGCCAAGCCATCGAGGGCTATCTGCAAGCTCTGGCTGTGCCGGCGCTCCGGCAGCGGCTGCGGGAATATGCGGCCGCGGCCCCTCGACGCGGCGATCTTGGGGTCCGGCTCGAGCAGATCGCGCAGATGCCGATATCCGCCAATCCTCGCCAGATTCTGACCTACTTCACCGATGACGCCATCACCCACGTAAACCGCGCTCTTGCCGGGAAAAAGCTGGCCCCGAGGAACCTCGGTGAACTGCGCAAGTCCCTGGAAGGCCGCACGCTCACGCGTGAAGAGGCTCAGCAGCTCTTCAACAAGTGGCTTGAGGGCGACGGGACGGAGCTCGAGGACGACGGCCTTCTGCAGATTGACGAGTAGCGGCCCGAACTTAGACGCCACACTCCGGTTTGCCGCAGCAGAGGAAAAGAGCCCTCTGCCCTACCCCTCCTGCAAGTTCATCACGTCAGGCTCCCAGCCGATCCGGTCCAGTATCTCCAGGTAGTCTGCCTCCGTGATGTCGTCGGGTGGCTTGCCCAGCAATGACACCACCACGCCTTCCATCACGTTCGTGCCGAATGAGCGACCGTCCATGCGCGGGGTGGTGGTGATCAGGCGGCTCAAGCCACGTCGCCGCAGGTTCTCCACATCCTCCTCCGTGGTGGTGTTCGTGAGAACCGTCTTGCCCGCCAGATCCTTCAGAGCAAGTTGGGCCGGAGGCATGTAGCGGTTGATGAAGTGCATATCACCGGCGATGATGTCCGCCCAGTCGTAGTAGTTGCGGAAACGCGGCGTGGATTGGTGCTGTTTCTCGCCCGTGGGGTAAAGGCGCTCGAAGGGCTGCTGCACAAGGATGGGCAGCAGAGCATTGGCCGCCAGCCGGACCTGCCACAACCGGCGCAGGGGGATCGGGATCCCGAGCGCGAAGATCATGTCGCCGAAGATGGTTTGCACACCGATCCCGGCGAAGGCCTCAGCCATGCCGAATCGGTCCACCGCGCTGGTAATGAGCACACGCAAGTTCTTCACCCCGCGCGACGACTGATCGACATGCAGCAGCTCTCGCTCGGCCAGGATGCGCACCGCCGCGCGCTCCAGAGTGTGCTTCAGGCCGCTGCCATCCACCACAGGCGTCTTCGTCGCTCGAACCGCGAGCTTCGCGACATCACGCACAACGTATCTGCGGCCTCCTGCTACAAGGTATAGATCGCAACCGCCAAGACCGATGGCATCAGCCTTCCCGTCGAGCTCTGCAATCATATCCCCCGCGCGTTCGAAATCGCCGTCGGTACCGATCCGCTCGATCACGAACTGCTCGCCCAGTATCTCGTGCTCCACGGTCTTGTTGCGCTTGCTCGAACCCACACTGACGCTCACTACCCGTTTCATGCCGGTGTCTCCAAGGACGTGTTCAGCGCCGGGCATTGGCTGCTATCTCGTGCCCGTGTCCACTACCCGCTATGCCATGCCCTTCCACGTGGTCCAGTATGTTCCCGACAACGACGCACTGCCCGGCGTCGCCCAGATCGATCCCTCCATTGCCCTGGTAAACGCTGGTGCGAATCACATTTCCGGTGATGCTGTGGCCCCCTGAACCACCGGCGTCTTCCACGCGAATAGCCGCGTCGTGGGTGTTGATGAAGGTGTTCCCGTTGATGGCGAACCCGTCGCAGACCCCGACGAGCCTGACCCCGACGGGCGAGTGAATATAGTTCGAGTTGATCACCATATCTCGCGAGACCCCACGGGCCAGAACGCCGGCGGTGAAACCCTCGATGGTGTTCCCGGCGATCACATGCTGGGCGGTGCCGTCCAGGATGATTCCCTCGGCGTGGCCGTAAGCGAAGTGGTTGTTGACGATCCGCACTTCGCGGCAGTCGTAATCGAGATACACGTGTTCGAGTTGGCGCTGTCCCTCATTGCGAGAGCGGGTCTGGTTGCCGTGGAGTGTCAGGTGATGGATGTGTTCAGCGCGGAAGCCCTTGCGACAGTCCCGAGCCCAGCAGTCGCGGATGGTCACGTTGGTTCCGTGTGGCCCGAGGCGAACCGCGTGTCCCCCGTGGCCGAAGAAGAAGCAGCTGTCCACCTGGGTATCGTTGGGATACTCGACAACCAGGGCATCACCGCTGTCTCGATTGCCTTCGAAGGTGAGGTCACGCACGGTGATCTTCAGGTCAGGCCACCAGGAGCCCACAACCCCCGTGATCTGCATGAGCGGCGCGAAATCGCGGCTGGTGTTGATGAGCACACTGGCCCGTCCCTCACCGGTGATGAAGACGTGCCGGCCTTCGCAGAGCGCAAGGTGTACGGTCTGTGGTATCTCATAGCGCCCGGCCGGGAAATAGACCACCCCGCCTGATTTGGGCAGGGCGTCGAAGGCAGCCTGGACCGAGGAAAACTGGGAGACGTCGGTGCGACCGGTGGGGGCATTCATGGCAGGCCTCCCGGGGTCTCATGGAAGCAGCCGTTCCGACCTCATTGTACCCGATAGGATATCGCTGGAGAACGCAGACAGTACTGCGGCCACCGGGAGTCGCCCGTCAGTCGAAGAGCCTCAACTGCTGTGTGGCGCGGCCGGAGTGGAGGTTCGTGGTGATATCGCCCTCAGTGAGCTGAGCGTTCTCAAAGAGCCGCACAGCGATGTCGCGAAGCTTGTCAAGCTCGGATGGCTGGATATACCATGCCCGGGTGTCTGCGTTGTAGCTGCGCATCTCAAAGTCAATGGACTTCAGTGCGCGGACAACCTCATGGAAGATGCTCTGATCCGCCTCGAAGGTCACTTTGTAGACCTGCAGATCAGGTCGCCAGGTGATATTGATGGAGTTAGCCTTGCCCTTCTGCCGGGACATTTTCTCTAGCCCGCAAGGGGCGATTCAATGAGGGTGTAAGCGACCGCAACAGGATACCCGCGGCCGAGGGACAACGTCAAGGTGATGCAAGGGGCTCGTCACAGACCGAACCCGCAGCCAAAGCCGCCTGGCGTGTAATCATACCCTCGAAACTGCCATTCTCGCTCAAGACAGGCAACCGCTTAAGACCGTGTTCGGTCATGAGATTCACCGCTTCCTCAATGGGCGTATTCTCGCACACTGTCACCAGGTTTGTCTTCATTATCTCCGCAGCAGTCTTCCGCCGGGCAGCGGCGTCCATGTCCCCCCGCCTTTTCAGGTATTCCCAGAAACCCCCGCGGCGCTCCGTAAGCGCCGCAAACAGGTCGTAGTCGGTGATCAGCCCCAGAAACTTCCCTTGCTCGTCGACCACAGCCAGTCGTTGGACGCCGCTTGACCTGAGCCTATCCAGCACTTCAGCGCCGGTCGCATTCGGCTCAATAGTGTTCCTCTCACGACTCATGATATCGCGAACGAGAGTGGGTGCTCCGGCATCCGCGCTGCAGGTTCCCATTGTCCGGCGGCCCACGGACTGGCTGGCCATGGTGCCAAAGATATCAAGTCGCGCCAGCATCCCTACGAGTCGATCCCGCGCGTCGACCACGGGAAAGCGTTTGAGGTTACGTCTGAGCATAATCGCAACGGCCTGCGGCAAAGGGGTGTCAGCCTGCACGGTCACGACGGGGCTGGTCATCACGTCAGCAGCGGACAGATGCGTGACATTCGCCAGATACCCGTCCAGCTGAGCCTGTTCCAGTTCGGCAAGCAGCCCTAGACGCACAGGCATACCCGCGCGTTCGATCAGGTCTCCCTGGGTGACGATGCCCTTCGGGCGCCCCGCTTCGTCCACCACCGGAACCGCGTTGAAGTCAGCGGTGATGAGTAGCCGGATAATGTCACTGACGGGAGTTGCTTCCAGAACTGCCGTGGGGTTCGCAGTCATCACATCCCGGACCTTCAAACGTCTCGGGGTCAGCCCGTTGCTCACCCGGTGGAACACGACCTCGCACGGTCCCGAAACCACGATGCCGTCGGTCACTGTGGCCGAAAGCCTTTCCACAAGCGCCTCACACTCACCGGCAGGCAAGATGATCTCAACCTTCACCGGCATGTTATATGACAAGACTTCCAGGCGGCTGCTGGCCTGCTCACCGCTCTCGTACAGCCCGGCCACCCCTTTGAGCACAATGCAGCGAGCCGCGCACCGGGCTTTCCTGACCTGCTCGACAACGGCCTCCCAGACCGGCCGCCCGTGGCTCCTGGCATCTTCGCTGGTGTAAACGTTGATTATTCGGTAGTCCATGGAATGGCAGGCTCCTCACAGTTGCCGTCCGATCCAGAGTCCAGCAAGCACAAGCAGCAGTCCACCCACATTGTTGGCGGCGATGTTAGCGAGCCCCGACGCCCACTGAGCATCGCGCACGAGGCCGATGGTCTCTATGCCGTAGCTGGAAAAAGTGGTGAGACCGCCGAGGAACCCGGTAACGAGAAGGAGACGGAACTCCGGGCTGATAGCGGCACGTTCGACCCCGAGGGCGAAGACGAGACCGATCAGGAAACAGCCGGCAAAGTTGACGCCGAGCGTACCCCAGGGAAAGCTGTCGCCGTATATGCGGGCTGCCGCGAGACTCAGGATGTACCGGCAGGCTGCCCCGACTCCACCGCCCAAGAACACGAGCAGTAATTGCATCTCGCTTTCCGTCTCTCTCTACTGCGGTGTCTTGGCTGGGGTCGGCCGCAAACGCGGCGCATATATACGATGACCCCTCCGCACCGCGTGGTGAGCAGGGGTCATCAGTCCGAAGACGGTCTGGCCTCGAAGGCCGGGCGAACCCCATCGCCACTGAGGGAAGTATACCCGCGGCCCTTTCGCCAGTCAACATGAGCCCGGATTGACACAGTTCGGGGGCGCATGTAGTCTTACCCTGCGGATCCATCCGGACGGATGTCGCTCAGCGGAGAGCCGAGATGACCCTTTCAATGACCATACGGCACGCCCGCATCAACTCCCTCGTCCCTTGCATCGTCGCAATCTGTCTGCCCCTCTGCGCACACGCGCGGGTCACGATGGCGCAGGTGGAGAGAGATATCGCCTGGCTCATCAACACCGAGCGCGCCCAGGCCGGCCTCTCCCAACTTGCGACGGACGCAGACCTTGCCGCGGTGGCCCGGGCACACAGCGCTGAAATGCGCGACAAGGGCTTCATGGGCCACGAATCCCCTGTTGCAGCCCACAAGACACCCAGCGACAGGTACCGCCTCAAGTTCGGTGTCAACCCCGCCACGCTTCGCGAGAACGTGTCCCGCACCGAGTTCGCGGCGATCAATCAGACAGTGGCGCAGACCGTACATATGGGTTTCATGAACAGTCCACCCCATCATGACAACATCATGGCTGCGGATATCTCGCTCATGGGCATCGGCTGCGTCTCCGATGACGACGGCACGGTCTGGACAACGGAGCTCTTCTCGGTGCCGCCACCGCCCGTTCCGACCGAACCCGCTCCGGCAACTCAAGCTCCGGCGACCAGTGCTCCTGCACAGCCCGCCACGGCTGCGGCGACCGTCGCTGTGACTGCCGGCGGCGTAACGTTGCCCGTTCAGGTGCGGATCTGGTACGTGTCCGCGGGGCCCAACGCGCCCGCACAAGTGAAGGCCGACGTCAGCGCTGGGGATGCCATCCGCTGGGGTGCAACAACTGACGGCGAGCAGGTGTTCACGGTGTCGGCGGCTATTCCCGGGCGTGAGGGCCTGACAGTCATGCCTGCCGCCAGTCTCCACGAGATGCCCACAGCATCATTGGCGGGCGCCGATGGCGAGTTGATTCTGACCGTCAGTGCGTCCGAGGCCGTTCACTGTCGCATTATCCTGATCACCGGCTCGCTGACCGCGGTTCGGCAGTACGGCTCGGGGATGCGAACTGCGACCGCTCTCACGCCGGGGACACTGACAGCGGCAAGTCTCGGCGACGGCGGCGGAACCGAGGTCTTCACAATATCTAACACCGGCGCGCTGTGTGAACTGCGCGTCTCCTGGCTCTACCCGTCCCCAAGGGCCGCCCAAGTGTCCGTGTATGATGAACTCGATGAAAGGGTCTGGAGCGGCGCACTGGTGGGCGCGGAATGCCTGCGAATGAACCTCGCCGACGCTCCTGCTGGACACTACACTGTTGTGATCACCGCTCCCGACATGCACGCAGGCCAGGGCGATCTCACGATAGGCGTCTTCCCCACGGATGAGTAGTGCAGTCAACGACCTGAGCGGCGATAGCTCGCCAAAACGTGTTGCGCTGGATGGGTCACATGCTCAAGAGCCCCTGCGCGTCTGGTTTTGGGCAGCGGTCATAATCGGGCTGCTGGCCACAGGGCATGCCGCTTTCAGCCCTGCGATCCTTGCCCACTACGCAGACAGCCCTGATAGCGTGGACATCACGCGCTGGGCTGAAAAAGCCACCGTTGCGGATATCCCCCTGTGGTGGAGCGGATCGTGGATACAGCGCTCGTCCCCGTATTTTCGCCCCCTGTCCAGCATGGTCTTCTGGTTCGAGTACCTGGCATTCGGGTGGAACTTCCAGGGGCATGTGGTCATTTCCTGGCTGCTTCACGGGGGCATCTGCGGGCTGGTATTTCTGCTGGGGCTTGCGTGGTTCCCCGGCAGGCCCGGGCAGCGTGTGGCCAGCGCCTTGCTTGCGGTGGTCCTCTTCAATGTGCGTCTCGGGCCGCAAGGACCTGGCTGGCTGCCTGCGCCGGTCGCGTACGGGGTCGTGGCCTGGTGGCCCGGACAGACCGATCAGTGGTCTCTGTGTTTCTCGCTTTGGGCGCTGCTGAACCTGGACCGCTGGCTGGTGCGAGACAACTCTCGAGGCTTGCGGAACGCCATCGTCCTGTGGATCGTCGCCCTGCTGTTCAAGGAGATGGCGGTCTCCCTGCCGCTTGTGGCCGGGCTGCTGGCCTGGTACCGCAAAGGGCGGTCCGCTGTGTCACTCCGCGCCATTGGTATCCAGAGTGCGCCGGCTGCCGGACTGTCCTGGAAGCTGGCCGTGCCCGGCCTGCTGCTGGTTGCCGGGTTCCTTGCCTTGCGGTCCCTACTCGTCCCCGGGGCCTGGGGGCCCAAAGTGCGCACCTTTGACTACTTCCTCTCGAAGGCCGTCTGGTACGCCGCCGAACTGCCCAGAGCCATCGTAATTGCGCGCGGCATCTGGGTGGTGGCGATCGCCCTGTTCGTTGCCCATTGCATCTACGCGTATGTCCGGCTGCCAAAGCGTCCCGCGATAGTCTGGCCCATACTTGTTTCGGTGGTCGGGGCAGGAGCCCTCGCGCAGTGGTTGTATGGGAACTTCGCGGTCATCACGATCCCCAGTGAGTTGCTGGCCATCGCCAGGCTGACCCTCTTCGCTCTGGGCCTGATGGTTCTGATCCACACGCACCGCGGCCCAACCTGGCCTCTCCTGGGCATGCTGGCGGCCATTCACGTGCCGGTATTGCACGTGCAGGGCCCCCACTATTTCTACTGGCCCGCCGCATTCTGGGGTCTGTTCAATGCCAGCCTGCTGCTGCATGTGTGGCAGCGGTCTGAAGACGGGACCATCCGCTGGGCCGCCCGGGCAGGCAAGGCACCGAGCCCAGCAGGAGCGGACGCACACGCATGCCGAGACGACACCATCACTCAGCAAAAGTCTGGCCACGAGGATGAATGACCGATGCAGATCGCACACTGGATGGTCTACGAGATCGAACTCACAACCAACCGGGAATATGCAAACCCGGTAGCCGAGTGCACGCTGGTCGGGGTTTTCACATCGCCCACCGGCGCCGAAAAGCGGATTGAGGGTTTCTGGGACGGCCGCGGCCTTTGGAGGCTCCGCTTCTGCCCTGATGAGTTGGGCGACTGGACCTGGCGCACCGAATGCTCGGACATCGGCAATGCCGGCCTGCACGGCCAGTCCGGCCGGTTCCAGTGCGTGCCCTACGACCGCGACAACCCTCTTTTCCAGCACGGGCCGATCGCGCTGTCGGAAGACCGCCGGCGATTCCTTCACGCTGACGGGACGCCGTTTTTCTGGCTCGCGGACACTGCCTGGAACGGCGCGCTGCGGTCACGGCCGGAGGACTGGGAGCGCTACCTGAGCACCCGCCGTGCCCAGCGCTTCACAGCGATCCAGTTCGTGAGCACCCAGTGGCGCGGCTGCTCGAAGGACCCTTTCGGCCAGGTCGCGTTTGAAGAAGAAGAAGACCCCGTCCGGATCAACCCCTCGCTGTTCCGCCGGCTTGACGCACGGATCGAAGCCATCGTCCAGCACGGCCTCGTGCCGGCTCCCGTGTTGCTCTGGGCGCTCCTGGAGACCGACCCAGGCCGGAAACTGAGTGTCGACAATTGTGTCCGCGTCGCAAAGTACATCGTCGCGCGCTGGGGCGCGCACCCGGTGATCTGGCTTCTCGGCGGCGATGGGCACTACTACGGCGAGCACGCGGAACGCTGGCGTGCCATCGGCCGAGCTGTGTTCGGTGAGCGCCACGACCGTCTGGTCACGCTCCACCCGTGCGGGCTGAGCTGGGTGGCCGAGGAGTATCGTGACGAGGAATGGTTCGATTTCATCGGCTATCAGAGCGGCCACGGAGATGGTGAAAAGGACATTCGCTGGCTCACTGAGGGGCCGCCGGCGACAGGCTGGCAGAGCGAGCCGGCGCGGCCTGTGATCAATCTCGAGCCAAACTACGAGGGCCATCCGGCATACCAGAGCAAGCGGCCCCATGGTAGCCACGCCGTCCGGCGCGCAGCCTACTGGAGCTTGCTGAACGCCTACCCGGCGGGGGTTACCTACGGGACCAATGCTATCTGGGTCTGGCCGGAAGAGGTCGAGGATGCCGAGGGCCATGCGGGACTCACAAACATCCCGCCCTGGCATGAGGGACTGGTCCTGCCGGGCATCCGGAACATGACCACACTGCGCGACTTGTTCGATCACATCCCGTGGACTCAGCTTACCCCTGACCCGTCGCTGGTGCGTGACAATCCCGGTGCAGCCGATCCCGAACGCCACATTGCTGCGGCGCGCACGCCCGATGGCGACTGCGCCGTGGCGTATGTGCCGGTCGGTGGTCAGGTGTCGCTGGACCTGTCCACGCTGAAACTGCCCGCCGAAGCGCGGTGGTTCGACCCACAGACCGGCTGGTGGCAGGGCGAGACCCGTGTCGAAGCGGCGCAGGTCGAGCTCACCACCCCGGATGACCGGGACTGGGTGCTGGTGATTGGCGGCCCACCCGTTATGCGCTGAACTGGACAGCTACGCGGCCCTTATCCCTCGCCCGCCGGGATGCGGTAGCTCCACAGGTGCGAGCGGGATGCATAGTAGAGCCGCCCATCATGGATGACGAGACCCGCGCTGATCGCTGCCGGCGGACTGGCCAGTTTCTGGTGCCTGAAGGTGCCGGGCTCGATGCGCACGATCGCCCCGCTGAATCCCGCGTAGATCATACCGTCCGGCCCCAGCGCGAAGAGCTTGCGCGGGGTGCCCCCGTACGCGCTGAGATTCTCCTCGTGCACCACGTCACCCGTCTGCGGGTTGAGCACGAAAAACCGGCTACCCGAGGCCGCGCCGTAAACAAGCCCGTCCGGCCCGACAATGACCGCCGGTATCTCGGGCGCGCCCGGCACCGGTACGAAAGTGGACTTGACCTTGCGGGTGGCCCAGTCCATCACGTAGACCGCCGCTTCCTTTGCCTGCGGGTGGCCGCCGCCCGGGGTCGAGATGCTGGTGCCGCCCACCACGTTCCCGTCGGGGAGGGCATCCAGGGCGATGGTGCTCTGGAAGGGCACCAGGTTCTCGTGGGTAATCAATTGGACTTCTCCGGAGGTCTGGTCGTAGATCGCCATTCCTCCGCCGCACATCCCATAGCCCGCGAATCCGGCCATCATCACATGCCGGCCGTCGGGATGGGCCAGACACGCTCGCGGGCGGGTGATGTCGCCCGGGTACGCGCCAAGCAGTCGGGGGTTCGGATTGTCCCCTGTCTCGTTGTTCCACGGTCGCGTCGTGTCGTACTCGTAGAAGTGCCCTCCCGCGTAAGCCGCCCCATAGACGAACTGCCCCAGGCTGTCCATGGCGCAGAAGTTCCCGCCGCCAACTCGAGGCACGGGACCCCAGTCGGCAAGCTCGCCAGTCTCCGGATTCAGCGCCACGAAGTGCATCGGGTGGGCCGTAGAGGCGTACACCATCTTGTCCGGCCCGAGCACAAGCGAGGTAATGTCCGCGCCCTCAGACTCGTAGTCCAGGTCCAGGCGCGTGGTCTGCCCCTGTGGGTCGGTGATCTCCATCCACCGTTCTGGCAGGTTCACGGTCTTGACTTTACCGCCGCCTGGCAGGTCCGATGACTTGCGCCCCCAGTCGATCGCCCCGGTCGGCTTCGCGCTCGGGACACTGGCGGGATCCACTTTCACCGCTTCGCCCCCGCGCATCCGATACCAGCTTTTCCCGGCCTGGCCGTACACTTGCCCATCAGTACCCACGCGCACGCTGCCTGAGCCCAACACCCGGTCTTCCTCCTGCGCGATGTCTCGGCGTTCACCGGTGGCGGGGTTGAATGCCACGATGTTCTGCCGTGCCGTCCCGATCCCCGCGTAGAGCCAGCCCGCATCGTCGGCAACCAGGCTCATGACGTAATGCTCCGCATCATCCAGACGTCCGTAGTCTTTCATCTCCCGCTTGGCCGGGTCATAAGAGACCAGCCGGCAGTTGGGGTAGCTGCCTGCGTAGATCAGACCGCCCGGTCCGTCCGCCATCGCCGAGCCGCAGTAACAGCTCTCGCTCTTCGCGGGTACCCCACTGAACAGCCACTTGCGGTCCTCCACGTCGAACTCCAGCAGGACGTTCCCCGCGAACGTGTAGAACCGCCCGTTCGTGCTCATCAGGGAGGCGAAGGGCGGCGAATTGGGCACGCCTTCGGGGTAATAGAACTGCTCTGACGTCCCGGTCTTCACGTCTGTCAGCAGGATCCATCCCCGCGGGCTGTTGTCGAGGCTCAGTGTGATGACCACAGGATTGCCATCGGCGTCGGATGCCGCCACAAGCCCCCGGGATTCGGCCACCGGCGCTCCAACGCCGTGATCGATGAAAGGCTCTTCGGCGTCGGCCAGACTCACGAGCAGATGCAGCACCACAAGCAGTATCAGGAGTTCCATCGGGAGAAACCTCCAGGGCCGATGACTGCGAGATGTACGGGATTTCCCCAGACCCGGCAGCGTCACCTTGTCGAGTCTGCAGGAGGGGACGCGCGCAGAGGCGAATGAACTTCGCGGTCCAACGAACCGCCCACCGAGGGAGATGATCGAGATGAAATACGAAGAGCTCAGGCCGCGCCAGTTGGATGCGATTATCGAGGAATGTCCTTTCGCCATCATCCCCTGGGGCGCCCACGAATGGCACGGACTGCAAAACCCGGTGGGGCTGGACACGATCAAAGCTTACAACATGGCTCTGGACCTGGCGCGCGAAGTGGGCGGCGTCGTGCTGCCACCCGTCTACTGCGGCTACCAGACCATGAAGCCGTACAAGGAATTCCGACACACACTGGAGTTTTCGCGCGAGATCGTGTACTCGCTGGCACTGAACTACCTGGACCAGCTCTACGATGAGGGCTTCCGTGTGATCCTGATCATCATGGGACACTACGGCGGCGCGCATGTGGAGACAATTCAGGAGGCGGTGCAACGGTTCAACACCTGCCACTCACACGCCCAGGCTATTGCGTGGCAGGATTACGTGCCCGCCGGATGGGTGGATGTCAAAGGCGGCGACCATGCAGCGCGGAATGAGACATCGCTCCTGCTTCACTACCGTCCGGACCTGGTTGACCTGAGCGAATTGCCGGCCGAAGGTGAGATCGATCTCGATACCCAGGGGATCAACGGTGAGGACCCGCGGCAGTCCACGGCGGATCACGGGAAGATGCTGGCGGAGTTGTTCGTGGAGCAGGCAGCGCCAAAGATCCGGGAGATGATCGACCGGATGCTGGCGGCCCGGGAGCGGTCTCGCAGGAAGGTGTGACCGGTCCGGACCGGCTTCTCCTTACAGCTCACGGGGCTCTGCTAGTGGCAGCTTGCCCTGGCGGATCCCGCCAAGCAGATAGCCCGGCGTGAAGACGATCAGCAGCTGGCCAAGGTTGAAGATGAACCAGACGCCGGTGTCTACGAGGAACCACTTGTTCCCGCGGAACACGTAGCTGCCCAGCAGTACGTCCGACACGATCAGCAGCGCGGCGCCTATGAAAGACAGGGCGAACCGCGGCTGCTGCAATGCCAGCGCCAGGGCGGCCCCTGCGCTGCCAGACAGAAGCACACAGTACCCCAGCGCCCCGTAGTTGCGCAGGTTACCTGCATGGGGCGCCTGCACAAGGAGGTACCAGCACGCGATGCCTGCGAGGACCACGAGGGTCACCGACGCCAGCCACGGCTTCCAGTTGGTCAGCCGGAGTATCCCTGCTATTCTCCGCCAGGCCGCAATGTAGAAGATGTGGCACAGGCCGAACCAGATCATGCCGAGAATCAGTGGGTCGAGTGGTGGGATTACGAACCACCGCGCCATGGTCAAGTCGCCAAGGAATCCGAAGGACATGCCGATGCACAGCAGCATCGCGAATCCACGCAGGCGCCCCAGCAGGTAGTCCCACCAGATCGCTGCGCAGACAGCCAGGATGAAGGTGCAGGTGAGGCAGACAGGGATCGGGATCTTCTGGGTCATGGACTCGTTGAGCGGCCCGAAGATAAGGCCGCCGAGAATGAGCCCCAGCCACAGCAGCAGCAGTACATGAATTGTGCGGTGGGGATTGCCGGAGGGTAGGCAGGTCATCAGTCGGCTGGTCCTCGTTTCTCGCCGCGAGATAACGATTGGGTCAGACAGTCCCGGCAGCACCCACGAGCCCTGTGCTGATTGGGCCGGCCTCGAGCGACCGCTCCACGAAGCGCGCGATCTCAACGCCCTCGGGAATCGATGTAGCGGACCGGAAATGACCTCGAAGCAGTGCGATGGTGGGATAGCGCGAGACCTCCACGCTCCCCGCCTGGAAGGGCCCGTGATTGGTTTCGGAGTACGCCACATGGACAGCCAGCAACCAGACGCTGTCGTTGTCCGCCATCTCCATCAGTTTCACGACCTCTGGAACAATGCGTGCAGAATCATTGCACCAGGTTCCGTACACGAGGAGCAACGTCACTGGTTGTTCGATTGACCGGAAGAGCTGCACCAGGTCTTCCGGAGGCTCGTATTTCTCATAACGGTCGCGGTAACCGGGGGCGCGCAGCAGCCGGAGCGGATCGCAGCAGACCTCCATTGGAGCACTTTTCCTCCTATGTGTACTGGCTCACGCCGGACGGCACGAATTGGTCGATCGGTCCGCAGTAATCCTCAGACACAGCGACCGCCAGCCGGAGCGAATGTCGGGCATCCTGCAGGCAGCAGTCGGGCAGCACCCCGGTGCGCACCGCATCCAGGAACGCCAGGTGTTCGCCCAGTATGCCCCCTGCGACCAGCGCATCCTCCTCCACAGGGGTCTCGGATGCGATTGTATTGTCTGCGTAGACCCGCTCGCCACGGAACAGCGCCGGGCTGGTGTAGCCATGGCCGACCGTCGACTCCATCATCCGATCCTCGCCCTGCGCCAGGTACAATTCGCGCGATACCCCGGCGCAGACCAGGATTGCCAGGTCAGCGAGAATCCCCGTATCGAACTGTATCCGGACCAGGAGATCTCGCACCCGGGTCTCACCATACCACCGGGAACGGGTCTCCACCGTGACCACATCTCCGCACAGGAACCGAAGACAGTCCAGCGCGTGAATGCCGGTACCCACGGCGAACTCGGGCTCGGTGCGGCTCTTGCGGATCATCTCGGCCCGCAGGTAGCGTATGGGGGCGTTCTCGTCCATCCAGTGCTTGAAGCGGCGCAGTCCCGGGACCTGCCGTCGGTTGAAACCGACGTAGGTGATGGTGCCGTGCTCATCTGCCAGAGCGGCCAGCTTCTCGGACTCCGCGACAGTCACCCCTGGTGGCTTCTCGGTGAAAGTGGGAATGCCGTATGGCAGAACTTGCGCCAGCACCCCGGCGGACTTCGCGGGATGGACGGTGACGTAGAGCGCCTCCGGCTGGACTTCCGCGATCATCTCATGCAGGTCGGTATAGACGGCGCTGTACCCGAAGTCCTGCTGGAAAGCCTCGGCTTTCGCGCGGTCCAGGTCGCAGATCGCCTCCAGGGATACGACAGGCTCATCGCTGGTTGAAAGACGCTTCAGCGCCGGCGAGTGATTGGCGCGGCTGAAGGGCCCCGCGCCGATATGGGCGATGCGGATCGGTTGGCTCACCTTCGTGGCTCCCCTTGCGGACTATTTTGAGCGGATCACGGCTCGTAACGCACGCGGCTCCCACCGATGATGCCGACCTGGCCGGGGACGCCTCTGGCATCCAGTGAGACCACGGCTATGCGTCCGTCGGTGACGACAGGCCCGAGGGCCTGCTCTGCCCCATCTTCAGCGGAGTTCAGTGCAATCACATCGGCCGAACCGTCCGGGCGAGCCACGCGTAGGCAATCCCCTGATGGACTTGACAGGAGTGTGTCCACCGACAAGGCAGGCTGCTCCGAAGGCGATGGAGCGAGCACGTACACGTTCCGCACCGGCCCGGCTGTCTTGTTGCGATACAGTGCCGTGGGCACGGCGCGCCACGGGTAATTCGCCCAGCCCTGCACGGGTTCCTCGGCAATCCCCTTGACCACCTCGACGGTGAGGTCTGGGCCGGCTCCGACCAGGTCCAGCCGCCGACCATCCGCCACCGCGAAGACTGCACTCCCTTGCGTCTGTGCAGTGTCAGCGTTGATGTGGAAGATGGTTTCATACTCGTGCACCGCGTCGTCCTTCGGAGTGAAGCTGTCTACGATTACCCAGTAGTCGGGTTTCACGAACAGTACTTCGCGCCGGTGGGTCACCTGGATCTGCCCATCCTTGCCGTAGCCGGTGTCATACACGCCGGATACATAGTCCAGCGAGTCATTGCTGACCCAGGGGTTGTCCAGGGGCTCAAAGGGGGGCTTGAGCGCGAAGGTCGAGCGGTCTCGACGGCTGTTCTGGTCTTCGCCGTCCACCCGCGCCGTGTTGTGCGCCCGGGTGGACAGTACGTAGCGCCGCCAGCGGGAGTTGTCGTACATGTAGCTGCCGCCCTCGACGATCCACCAGCGCCCGTGGGCCTGCATGGTGAAGCCCAGCTTATCCTCGTGCTGGTGCCCCGAACCGAAAGGACCGGCGTCCAGGAACAGAAACCGGGCGTCGCGGGTCCAATCGCTGCGCATCACGTAGTGTCCTGAGTACGGAAATGCGTAGGAAGTCTCGGTGGGTCTGTCGCCGTGCGCTCCACGGGTCAGGACCCACTGAAAGTCCGTCCGATGCGGGAAGTAGGTGAACCCCTTCTGGAGCGCGGCGTCAGGCGCTGTGTGCCCGGAGTCATTGAGCCCCGGCACGCGCCAGTCGGGGCCGGTCGCGTAAAGCAGGTAGTTGTACATCCGCTCCAGAAGGTCTCGGAAATTGCCCGGCACCTCTTCGGCCCGGGCGTTCGCCAGCATCAGGTCGTAGATGTCACTGTAGTTCCGAAGGACCCACAGGTTGTAGCCCAGGGCCAGTTCGTTCTCCAGGCCGTCCGGGTAGATCTCCTCCGCCATCTGCGTGTACAGGCGCTGGATGCCGGTGGCGCGCCAGTTATCCGCTTCCCGCATCTCCGGCAGGAGTGTGCCCACAATGGTGAGCGCCTTTGACTCGGCGGTCAGCCAGTTCGCCCTGGTGGGCCATTTCAGCAGATGCCGCGCGTGTTCAACCAGGGACTTCAGCACAGTGGTGAGCGAGTCGGCATCCCAGCACGGCGCGTCTGCCGTGCGCCAGAGAGCATCGATCCATGTGTCTCCCGCACGCACCGCAGTATTCAGGGTCTCCCAGGCGTAGTGGTAAGGGCCGTTGCCGCTGCCGAACAACAGGAGCGGGGAATCCTCGATCCAGTCCAGCATCATGTCTCTTATCTCGGCAGCGTACTTCTCCTCGAGAGTGCCAGTGTACGCGTCGGCCAGGTAGTCGAAGAAGAAGTGGCGGTTGAGTGATGCATTCCACTCAATGGTCGCCGCCTCCCCCTTGTCCCTCTGGTTCGAGGCCCAGTCAATGTCCTCGCCCAGTTCGTATCTCTCCCCGTCGAAGTAGTATACGTGGGCCAGCGTCTCGTCCGCTCGGCCGGTATTGGGGCGCTTCTCGGGAGGAGCCGGGCGCTCCCACCAGTTGCTGAACCAGCGCACATCGCGGCGCGCCAGGAAGTACTCGCGGAAGCGCTCCTTTGCCGCGGCAATGTCCCCGGCCTCGACGGCTTCACGCACTCGTTCCAGGCCGGGCCGCGCCAGATCCATCGCCCCGAAGAACTCCTCGTCGGTCATGCGTTGCCCGGTATCGCTCATGGTGATCACCCGTACGTCGTCGAGCACCCACACATCCTCCGCAGACGCGCTGGCGCCCTTGTCCCACGCAGAATGCAGTTGCAGGGAGTCAATGTTGTGCCAGCCGACCGGGTGGCGCACCCGGGCCATCACGCTGAAGGGCAGGAGCACACGCTTCCAGCCGGTCCAGTCCACAGGCAGTGACTGCGCGAAATAGTCCGGGCCATCCTGGTTGGGATCCTGGGAATCCACGATGATCCAGACGCGGGAGCCCGTGGCTTTCGCGCTGTGCAGCCAGAAGGCCAGGCAATTCCCCCCGGTCCAGTCGTGCGGAATGGCGCTGCTGGACAAGCCTGCTTGCTCGGAAGGCACCCAGCGGACAGCGCCTGTTCCCTCGCGGAAGGTCTTCGTCTCCTGTTCGCCACCGCGCCAGACCGAAGCATCGTCGCAAGTGCTGATGACCAGATCACCCTGGGCCAGGCACAGCGAAGCGAACGCCATGATGAAAATGCATGAGGCCGGTCTGCACCCGATTCTTGGTGACCGATTGGTGAGTTTGCTGTTCACGGAGTTCAGTTCGGCTCCCCTCTGAGTTCCCGCGCTGCCTGTTCGGGAGTGGGCGGCCAGTCCCCCTGAAGCAGTAGGTCGCCGCTATCTTGCATCCAGGCCTCCACCCTGCCGCGCAGGTCATCAAGGATTTCTGCACTGCCCGGATCGCGTGCAATGTTCCGCGTTTCCAGCGGACCGGCGCGCAGGTCATACAACTCTTCCGCCGGCCTGCGCGCTCCGTAGTACTCCTCGCGCATCTCGGCCCCGGCAGGACCATTCCAGATATCAAGCGGGATATACACCAGTGGCCGGTCGCCGAAATTGCGGATGTACTTGTGGGTCTGTGTTCGGACCGCGCGCATCGGATTGTACTTGTCGTGCCAGGTCATCTCACAGAAGATGCTGTCCCGCGGCTCGTACTCGGTGCCATCGAGAAGCCCACGAAAGCTGCGGCCATCCGCGTCGGGAATTGGGCTTTCTCCAATCAGGTCGAGGATCGTGGGTGAAAAATCGCAGTTCGACAGCAAGGCATCGCACCGCCGACCGCCCTCGATCCTGCCCGGCTGATGGATCGCGAGGGTGGTCTTCGTGCCAGGATCGTAGCACGTGCCCTTCGCCCGGGGCATCGCGGTCCCGTGGTCGGTGGTGAAGATCAGGAGAGTGTTGTCCGCGAGGCCAGTCTCTTTCAGGCAGTCGCGCACGCGCCCCACATGCTCGTCCAGATGCCGGATCATACCGTGCAAGCCCGCGCAGTCCTCGCGGATTCCAGGCCGGTCGGGCAGCCAGTAGGGAACTTCCAGCGTCTCCGGATCATCCCGCGGGTAGCCTTCTGTGTCGAAGGGCCGGTGGGGTTCGAAGGTCCCCATGCAGGCGAAGAACGGTTTCGAATCGCCGGATGCCGCGCGCCGGCGCAGGAACTCACATGTCGCGGGACCTGACTGCGCAGCTGCATTGCCTTTGACATAGGTGTCGTAGCCCAGCGTTGATGGGTGGTCGGTGGTCTCGTGCTGGACGCCGAACAGGTGGGTGGAGTACCCGGCATCGCGCAGGCGCATCTGAAGCGTGATCTGGCCGGGGCTGTAGCGCCAACCCAGGTGAGCCAGGCCGATGAGACCGTTATTGTGAGGGTACAGCCCGGTGAAAATGCTGCCCCGGCTGGGTGTGCATTGCGCGGCAGTGCAGTGGTAGTTGGTGAACCAGACGCCGTCGCGACCGATAGAGTCAATGTGGGGCGTATCCACGGGCGCACCGTACAGGCTGCAATGCTGGCCCAGATCGTGGCAGATGATCATCAGGATATTGGGACGATCAGGCGACATGTCGCACACCTCCTCGCACGGGAAGGGTTCGACGGGAAATCGGGGCAGACCTTTGGCGCAAATGAAACACCCTCCCGGTGTGGGAGGGTGCATTCCGTACTTGCCAATGGTCCGAGCGCTATGCCACCGGCAGGTCCTTTACCGTGAGCAGGCCCGGCTTGGCCTCGACGGTCAAACGCAGAATCTTTGCCGTGCAGCCGGCGGTCGCCGTGTCGCCAAAGATGCCGTTCTCAATGCGCATGTTCACCGGCGGGTCGCCGTCAATCTCAATTTCATCCCGCGGATCCGCTTCGCCGTGGGTCATGCGGCAGACGAGATGGATCTCCTTGCCATCCGGGCCCGCCACACGTGCTTCCTGGTGGCTGCCCATGACTTGCCCCGGCTCGATAGTGAAATGCTCGGTGCCTGTCTGCTCCGTAGCAATCACGGGAGCGATGGTCTCATCCACCGACACCGGCGCCCATCCCAACCCGGCGGCCAGCATCGCTGCCGACTCAGCCAGCCCGACGTGCCCCACGAGCCCCTGGTCTGCGAGTTGGCGGTACTCTTCGGGGCTCATCGCCGAGCCCACTTTCCTCTGCAATTGCGGTCGGCGCAGGGATACGTTGACGATGCGGCGCGCGGTGACCCTGCGAATATTCAGCGATGGCCGGCAGAGCAACAGGGGCAGCAAGTCCAGGAGGAGGCCGGGGTTGATGCCCGTGCCCACCACTGTGACGCCCCGGTCTTTCGCTCTCGCATCGATCTCATCCGCGAGATCAGGCGAACGCAGCCAGGGCCAGTTGAGCTGCTCCGAGGTGGATACTACGTTCAGCCCTCGGTCGACGCAGAGCAGGATTTGGTCGGCGATGTCTGGCAGGAAAGATCCCGTGGCCAGGACCACCACATCTGCACCTTCACCGTTTTCCGCGTCAGTGATTGCTGACTCAAGGTCGGGACGCACAAACACTGCATCCAGCTCGGGCCGAATCAGCACCTGCCCCAGGGGACAGCCGCAGAGCTTCGGGTCGATGTCCGCCGCGGCAACAGGCCGGGCGATGCGTTCGTCAACAGTTGCGGCAAGTATCTGCAGACCGATGGGTCCCAGACCCGTGTGAATACTGCGAATCATTGCCCGCTCACTCCTCCGGGTCTCACCGATTAGTGCTGCCGGCGCCAGATAGTGCCCTCGGCAGTGTCCTCGATGATGATGCCCCGCTCCGCAAGAAGGTCGCGGATCTTGTCGGCCCGGGCGAAGTCACGGTTCTTGCGGGCTTCGCCGCGCTCCGCGACAAGGGCATCAATCTCGGCATCATCTTCCGATGATTCTTCAGACAGCGCGGGGCCCATGAACCCCAAGACGCCATCCATCTTCGCCAGCGTAGTCAGCACCGCGCTCCGGTCCCCCTCGCGGAGATCCTCGATGCGCGGGTTCAGTTCCTTCAATATCTCGAAAGCCGCGCCCACGGCGCCGGGGACATTGAGGTCATCGTCCATGGCTTCCTCGAAATGCTGCATGGCCTTGGCCAGCACATCCGAGACCTCCGGTGTCTGGCCTGCCGCCAGCGGCAGCTTGCGCAGGCGGTCCACGAAGGTCTTCAGGCGCTCCAGCGCTGCCCTGCTCTGTTCCAGACCCTCGAGGGTAAAGTTCAGCTGCTTGCGATAATGCGCGGTCAGCAACTGGTGCCTGATGGCCATGGGCTCAAAGCCCTGCTTGAGCAGATCGCGCAGGGTGTAGAAATTGCCCAGCGATTTGGACATCTTCGTCCCGTCCACCAGCAGGTGAGCCGAGTGCACCCAGTAGCGCACGAAAGGCTTGCCAGTGGCTGCCTCGCTCTGCGCGATCTCGTTTTCGTGGTGCGGGAAAAGCAGGTCCACGCCGCCGTTATGGATGTCGATGGTGGGCCCCAGGTACTTCATGGACATGGCTGAGCACTCGATATGCCAGCCGGGCCTGCCCTTGCCCCAGGGGCTGTCCCAGGACGGCTCATCTGGCTCTTTCTGTGCTTTCCAGAGCACGAAATCGCTGGCTTCCTCCCGCTCGTACTCGTCTTCAAGGCGGCCGAAGCTGCTATCTCGCGCAGATGACCCGGCCTCCACCCCCGACAGCCGACCGTAACCCTCGAAACTGGAGATGTCGAAATACACGCTGCCCTCGGCGACATACGCGTGTCCGCGCTCGATGAGGGTCCGGACAAGGTCGATCATCTCGGGAATATGCTCAGTGGCGCGCGGATACTTCCAGGCGGGCTCGATGTTCAGGGCCGCGAGGTCCTCACGGAAAGCCTCTTCATAGCGCCGGGTGAAGTCCTGCAAGGGGATGCCCTCGCGGCGCGCGCCGTTGATGGTCTTGTCGTCCACGTCGGTGATGTTCATCACCTGGCGGGTCTCGTAGCCCCGGTAGCGCAGCCAGCGGCAGAGGATGTCGCCGAACATGAAGGCCCGGAAGTTTCCGATGTGCGGGAAGTCGTACACCGTCGGTCCGCAGCTGTAGATGAGCACCTTGTCATCATGCAGCGGCTCGAAGTCCTCAAGGCGGCGCGAGAGGGAGTTGTAGAGCTTCAGCATTCCGTGCCTCCTGGCTGACCTGCGGGGGCTATGCAATCGTCCTGCCCCGTGATGGCGTGCAAAGAGAAAGCGGAGGCTTTCGCTGGCCTCCGCCCCATGCTCCCACTACGGCGCTCTCCTAGGGGGCGAGCTTGCCGGAGATGACAGAGACGAACTTGCGGACGGTGGTGCGGTGCTGGGAGCTCTGGGCTTTGGTCATCGTCACCTCGCACAGATACTTCCCGCGCGTACAGCAGCCCAGACTGATCGATCCAAGGGTACCTACGAAGGCCTTGTCCTTGATAGTCGTGCAGACGATCAACGGCTTCGCCTTGCGGCTCTCGGAGAGCTTCGCGGCGTAGAGATTGCTCGCCGCGGCCTTGCTTGCCAGCTCATACACGTCCACCGTCACATACTGCCCGGTGGATGCGTTACGGTACATCCGTTGTGCGAAAGCCACGATGCCTTTGCTCTGCAACTCCTCCACAGCGCCGTCGTAGGCGTCGTAGCTGGTCTTGCTGCCCATCCGTCCTGACCGGGTGCTGTCGGCCATGATGCTCCAACCGGGAGCAATGGAGGCCGCCGGCAGCGCGCCCAGGCACGTAACTGCCTTCGCCTCGCGCGCAAGAGCAAACAATGCCAGCGCGACGGCGGCGTACGTAAGTATCCGGGATGCCAGTGACATCAGATTGCCCCGCAGATTCCGACTGGCCGTCACTAGGCGTGCTTCTCCTGTTCGCTCTCTCGGTCAGGGTCGGCGAGTTCCCTGAGTTCATCAGTGGCCTGCTGCGAGATCTTGCGGAACTCGCGCAGCCCCTGTCCCACGCCGCGCATGATCTCGGGTATCTTCCGGCCGCCGAACAAGATCAGGACGATGACCAGTATGACAATGAGCTCTTGTGGTCCGAGACCGAACATGGTCTACTCCTTGGGCGAGTCTCCCCGCACTTGTCCTGTACATTGTAGCATAACGACGCACGCAGACAAATGGTTCGCGTGGGGTCAGGGGGCCTCGGGGAGCTCGGGAGACGCCCCCGAAGCTGGCGCGTCCTCGCCCAGGCGACGCACTACAACGCTGGATACCATACGCGCAACCTCCTTCGGGTCGCTCATCACTGGGCCAAATGTCACCGCGCAGACCGCACCGGCTGCCACCGCCCACCGGATGCGTTCTGGCAGGCTCAACCCGCGCAGGGTCGCCGCTGCGTATGCTGCCACGGTTGCGTCGCCACAGCCCACCGTGCTCACTACCTGGACGGTGGGCGCATCCGCCTGCCAATCCCCTTCAGTTGCACTAGCAACGATCGCCCCCCGAGCGCCGAGAGTACAGAAGACTGTCTCGATGCCGGTGGCGACGAGGCTCCGGCAGGCTGTCAGAACGCCGTCGGGCACTGCAAGTTCGCTCTCCATGAGCACGCCCAATTCCGCGAGATTGGGTTTGATCATGGTGGGCAAGGCCTGGACACCGTAGGCTAGCATCTCGTCGTGAGCGTCGAGGATCACGGGAACGCGCCGCTTGCGGGCTGATATGATGAGATCCGCGTAAAGATCGAAGGGGACCCCGCGAGGCGCGCTGCCGGAGATGATCATCATCTCGCTGCGTTCCAGCAGGCGCTCCCAGGTATGGCGCAGCATCTGGACTTCCGAGGGCGTGACCAGAGGGCCGACCTCGTCCAGGCGCGTCTGGGTCTTCCCTCGGCTGTCCACAATGTTGATGCATAGACGAGAGTCTTCCTCGATCTTCACGAATGAGGGGATGATCCGGGACTGGCGCAGGGAAGCGACAATATACTGCCCGACGCTCCCTCCCGCGAAGCCGGTGACCGCCACTTCCTGCCCAAACAGCCGCAGGATGCGCGCGACATTGATACCCTTGCCCCCGGGGGAAGTCTGGACGCGGCGAGGGTGGTGGAATGCGCCGAGTGCGAAGCCCTCGACCTCATAGGTCTTGTCCATGCCCGCGTTGGCGCACAGAACCGTAATCAAAACGCTTCACTCCGTTCGTGGCGACGCGATACCCCCTTCACACCGACCGGTGCTCCACCGCTTTTCGCGAAGGGAGCCGCCGGAACGGACACGGCGGCTCCCCCTCTTGTCATCGCCGCTTTACTTGGGGTTCGCGGCTACCCAGTCGCGGATGCGCCCCAGGGCCTTCTGCAGGTTTTCCACGGAGTTCGCATAGCTGAAACGCAGGTAACCGTCTCCGTATTCGCCGAACGCAGTCCCCGCGAGGCAGGCGACCCCGGCTTCATCCAGCAGGCGCGTCTGAAGCTCCTTGGAAGTGTAGCCGGTGCCTGTGATGTTGGGGAACACGTAGAAGGCACCTTTGGGCCGCAGGCACTTGATGCCCGGGATCTGATTCAGCCCGTCCACGATCACGTCGCGGCGGCGCTTGAACTCGGCGACCATGGCGTCAGACTCATCGAAGGGGCCCTTCAGCGCCGCGATGCCGGCACGCTGGGTGAACGCGACCACGCAGGAGGTGCAGTTGGTCTGGAGCTTCGCGATATGCTCGGCCAACCACGCGGGGGTCGCACCCCAGCCCAGGCGCCAGCCGGTCATAGCGAACATCTTGGAGAAACAGTCCAGCAGGATAGTGCGCTCCAGCATACCCGGGATAGCAGCGATGCTGTGGTGAGTGCCCTCGTACAGTATCCGCTCGTAGGGCTCATCGCTCATGATCCAGAGGTCCTTCTCGATCGCAAGCTTCGCGATCTTCTCCAGGTCGGACATCTCAAGCACGCCGCCCGTGGGGTTTTGGGGCGAGTTGATGATGATCATGCTGGTCTTGTCGGTCACGAGTGAGGCCAGCTCATCCACGTCGAAGCGGAAATCGTTCTCCTCGCGCAGCGGGCACGGCACGGGCTTAGCGCCCACGAAATTGATCATGGACTCATAGATCGGGAAGCCGGGGTTCGGGTAGATGACCTCGTCGCCTTCGTCCACGCAGGCGGTGATTCCCCAGTAGATGATGGGCTTGGCGCCGAAGACGACGGTGATGTTTTCCATCTTGTAGTCCGTGCCACGCCCGCGGTTGAGGTGCCAGGCAATGGTCTCTCGGAACTCGGGATCGCCGGCGCTGGGGCCGTAGTGGGTATAGCCCTGGTTCATGGCTTCGCAGGCTGCGTCGATGATGTGCTGGGGGGTATCGAAATCGGGCTCGCCGATCTCAAGGTGTACGATGTCGCGCCCCTCGCGCTCCAGCTGCTTTGCCCTCGCGAGAACAGTGAAAGCAGTCTCCGTGCCCAAACGTTCCATGCGCTTTGCCAGTTTCGGCATGTCAGAATCCTCCCGGAATGGTGGTGTAAGCAGATTGTTGGGTGCTTGCACGGCAGGGAACTGTGTCCCGGTCGGGGCGCCCAGGCACTAATGCCTGGGCTGAGTAGAGCCGCCCTGGGTGACAGCGACGCCCTGGTAGCAGAAGATTGTCGAACACGTCGGGGTATAGTCGATCATCGGTTGTCTCAGGCCGTTGTGCGGTCTGTCATTCGTCCCGGGGCTGCTCACCCACGGTCGTCTGGGATTGCATGGCCCGCGGACGGTGAAGATTACCACGGAGTGCCCCCGGAGGCAACCCCCGGAGGCGCTCCCATCAGTGGCAGCCAACGATCTCCACGGTGTCCATGGCGATCATCAGCTCTTCGTTCGTCGGGATGACCAGCACTGCTGCAGTGGCATTGTTCTCAGAGATATCGCTCACCGGGTTGCGCTTATCCACCTTCTCGTTCTTGTCCACATCAACGGCCACGCCCATAAACCGCAGGCCTTCGGTGCTCAGACTGCGGATGAGGGGCTCATTCTCGCCAATGCCTGCTGTGAAGACGATTGCATCCAGGCCGCCCAGCGCGGCCGCATACGCGCCGAAGTACTTGCGGACGCGGTATGCGAATACTTCGATCGCCGCCACGCAGCGGTGGTTGGGTTCTTCGCCGAATGCCGCCGCCTTGACGTCGCGCATGTCGCTGCTCACGCCGGAAATGCCAAGCAGACCGCTGCTCTTGTTGAGTATGCGGTCGATGTCTTCGGAAGACAGGTTCATCTCGGCCTGTAGGAAGGGCAGGATCGCCGGGTCCAGGTCGCCACAACGGGTGCCCATGATCAGGCCTTCCAGAGGGGTCAGCCCCATACTCGTGTCCACGGACTTTCCGCCCAGAACCGCAGCCATCGAACAGCCATTGCCGAGATGGCAGGTGATGATCCGCTGTTCGTCGATAGGGATCCGCTTCTCCGCTAGCAGCCATTCGCCGGCCTTGAGGGTGACGTAACGGTGCGAAGTGCCGTGGAAACCGTATCGACGAACCCCCAGGTCGGTGTAATACTCGTACGGCAGGCCGTAAAGGTATGCCCGCTGCGGCATTGTCTGGTGGAAGCCCGTGTCGAAGACCGCCACCTGGGGGATGCCCGGCAGTGCGTCGGTGCAAGCCCGGATTCCCTGGAGATTCGCGGGGTTGTGCAGCGGAGCGAACTTGTTGCAGTCCTCCACCGCCTCAATGACCGGCTCACTGATGAGCACCGACTCGGAGAACTTCTCGCCACCATGGACCACACGATGCCCCACCGCAGCGATCTCATCGAGGGAGGCGATGACCCCGTGTTCCGGGTCGGTCAGTGCTTCCAGCACATAGCGCATGGCTACACTGTGGTCAGTCATAGGGTTCTCGGCGATATACGCGTCTCTCCCGGACGGCCGGTGCTTGAGGACCGCACCGGTGCCGCCGTTGACGGAGACCCGGTCGGCCACGCCGTCTGCCAGGACCGATTGGGTCTGCATGTCAATGAGGCTGTACTTCAGGGACGAACTACCACAATTGATGACAAGGACGATCACAGGGACCTGCTCCCAACTCGTGTAAGTATAACGGCCCGGCGATCTCATCGCCGGGCCGGACGTCACGCGTTTATTCCAGGTCGTGGGCCGAGCGGCCCTCTGCCCTGACCCCTTGCTGTGTCGTAGGGCCAAGGGCTTTCTTTGCCTGGTCAAGGATGCCCTGGGTACGGGTCATGTAGTTCTCCAAACGCTCAATGACCCCGCGTACCCACTGCTCGGCTTCGGCGCGAGTAGCGTCAGCTTCGGCCTGAGCTGCGCGCAGCAACTCGTCTGCTTTGGCCTCGGCCTCACGGACCAGTGAATCGTTGGAGATGAGCAGCTGGGCCTGCTCGCGAGCGGCTTCGAGGATCTTGGCGCGCTCCTCATGGGCCTCGCGCACGATTTTCTCCCGGTCGCGCGCCACCTGGTTCGCAGTGGTCAACTCGTCCGGCAGGCTGGATCGCAACTGGTGAATCAGGTCGAAGAAGTCGGCAGCATCAACAACCGTCTTCCCCCACAGGAAGGGGAAGACCTTGCAGTACCAGCGCTCCCCCTCATCACCCATGGCTTCCAGTTCGTCGAGAAGTTCAAGAATCTCCATGCGCGAGCCTCCCGGTCACTGCGCCCACAACGCCAAGTGGCGCTGCCCCCTGCGATTATCTCACGACGTAAGACCGCACGCGCCGCGCTGCCCGCTGCAACTCGCGGCGTTGCTTCTCGCGCGGACGGACACCAGCCGACCAGATTCTCCCCGGCGGCTATCTACCGTTGCGCGCGTCCAGCATTTCCAGTACAAACGGGTGCACGAACGCGGACACATCGCCGCCGAGTTTGTGCACATGCTTGACGAGACTGGAACTCAGGAACGTGAACTGCGGCATGGCCATGAGATACAGGGTGTCCAGATCGGGCGCCAACTGGCGGTTCATCGTGGCCATCTGCATCTCAAGCTCGAAATCGGAAACAGCGCGCAAGCCTTTGACCAGTGTCTGCGCCCCGCACCGGCGCGCATAGTCTACCACAAGACCTTCAAAGCTATCTACGGTGATATTCTCGATGTCCCCGCACGCGCGGCGCGCCATGGCCACACGCTCATCCACGCTGAACATGTGCTTCTTCTCGGCATCGACGGCCACGGCGAGGATCACCCTGCCGAACAGTCTGGAGGCGCGCTGGGCCACTTCGACGTGCCCCAGAGTAATGGGGTCGAAGCTACCCGGATAGACGGCGACGTGCTGTAGGGTGGCGCCCGCCTGGTCCACGACTCGCCCGCTCCTCAGTCCATCTCGTACATGAGCATGACCGTCTCGCCATGCTTCTTGATGCGCGATGGTTCGGGAAGGCCCAACTGCTCCCACGACGCCCCGTATTGTAGCACGACCAGCCCGCCCGACGCCACACCCTCCCTGTCCACTACCAGGCGCCGGGCAACCTCCGCGAAACTCGCAAGGCCGTAGGGAGGATCGGCGAAGACGATGCCGAACCCGGGCGATTCCTGGGCGATGCGCGCCCAGATGCGCTCCACGAAGCCTCTTGTCACCGTCGCGCCCTGAGTCAGACGGGCAGCCTGCAGGTTGGCCCGCAGAACCTGGACGCACCGCGGATCCTGCTCGACGAAAACGCAGCTCGCGGCACCCCGACTCAGTGCCTCGATTCCTACGCTGCCGCAACCGGCATACAGGTCAGCGAAACGTGCCTCAACAACGCGACCGGCAATGCTCGCAAAGAGCGCCTCACGCATGGCGTCGGTGGTCGGGCGAATCCTCGCCTTCGACGGGTACTTCAGCGGTATTGACTTCGCCGAACCGGCAATGACGCGCACGAGACAGTCGCTCCCGGCGAGTTCTGACTGGGCACAAAGGGTCCGATGCCGTATGATGTGTTGCGACCGCTGGATTATACGGCTTGGAAGGGACGCTGTCACGATGATGAGCCTTGTCTGCGATATCGTGCGGGAGGCCGGGTCACTGGCTATGCTCTCACGGCACCGCGCAAGGGCCCAGAACAAACAGGACGGCACATGGGTCACCGATGCCGACCGGGCGGTTGAACGGCTCATTCGCGACCGGTTGATCAACGCGTTCCCGGCAGTTCCGGTGCATGGGGAGGAGTTTGGCGGGGCCGACCTCGGGACCCATCAGCGCATCTGGGCCGTGGATCCGATCGACGGCACCGGCAACTATGTCACCGGGCTGCCCGCATACGGCGTCTCCATTGCACTGCTGGAGTCCGGCCGGCCGGTGCTCGGTGTGGTCTACCTGCCGGAGCTGGATGTGCTCTTCCAGGCCGAACGGGGCCGTGGGGCGCTCATGAACGGGTCCGCGATCCACGGTTCGCCTCGTCAAACGCTGGGTACGAACTCGCTCGTGGGGGTGAACTCCGAAGCCGTCGCACGCCTGGCCCCGGTGCTTCCCGGCAAGCTAAGAAACCTGGGCAGCATGGCGGCTCACGGATGTTACGTCGCCTCAGGCGGGCTGGATGCCGCAATTTTCCACCGTTGGCACGCCTGGGATATAGCCGCGGCCCTTTGCGTCGCGTGGGAGACTGGTGCTGAAGCGCGGCTTGCGGCCACAGGCGAACCGCTGTTGAGCATGGAGCGTCCGTGCCTTGAGGGCGACGACACGCTCGTCATCGGCCATCCCCACATCGTGCGGGCGCTGCTGGACCTGCCCCTCCCAGGGGCCCGGAACTAGTGACATGCTCCGAATCGCTGTGCTATAATTGTCACGTCACGGGCGCCACGGGCGTCCGTTATTGGTTAGTGTCGCAAATTTACGCCGTCGGGGCAGTCCGCGCTGGAGGGAACTGTGCGTCTGCGCAAGATCGAGGCGGCCCTTGAACGTGCATTGGAGGGCGCATTCGCCCGGGTTGCGGCGGGACCCCTGCCGCCGGTGGAGATTTACCGGGTCGTGTGGCGCGAGTTGGAAGACGGCGTGATCCTCTCGCGGGATGCGCGGTACGCCCCGAACCGTGTCACGATTCGCCTCAATCCCGCCGACGCCCAGGCGCTCGAGGGTACCCGAGAACAGATCCTGGCTGAATTCACGTCCGCCGTTGAGCAGGAGTGCGATGAAAACGGCTGGGTGTACGGGGTGCGTATCTGCTTGCGGTTCGCCGAGGATAGCTCCGTACGCCAAGGCACCGCGGCGGTAGACTGCCGTTTCGATGACAGCCCGATTCCCGCGGTACTGGAAGCCGAATCGGGCCCGTGCGCCGGCCAGAGGTTCGTGTTGACGCCGGGTGCGGTGTTGGGGCGAAGCCCCGAGTGTCACATGATCATTCCCGACAGCGCTGTATCCAGGCGACATTGCCGATTCGACTGGACCCTTGATGGGTACCTGGTGAGCGACCTGGACAGCAGCAACGGAACTTTTGTCAACGATGTACAGGTTACAAGGTATGTGCTCCAGCACCGCGACATGCTTCGGGTTGGAACGGTCCGTCTGCTTTTCGTATATGAATTCGAGCGGGTGTGGGCGCACTGACCGCCGACACATGGCGCCTCGCGGGGCGCTGCCTGTGGTGATTCCCCGTTGACTCCTGGAATAATCCTGCTGGTCGGCAAGATCGTCTTCCTCGCCGCCCTCTACGGCTTCATCTACACCGTCTTTCGTGGCCTGGTGGCTGACACCCGGCTTCTCCAGGGCGCGACAGGGCGTGGTGTGCCTGGCGCCGCTCGCGCGCGCCGGCCCGGAAGCAAGCCCGCCGGCGGGCCGGTTGTCCTGCACCCTCCCACCCAACGCCCGACACCCGCGGTCCTGACGCCTGCCGCTGCGCCGGTCGTGTTGCCACCTCCAGCGCCTCCACCGTCTCTGCCCGTCACTGAGCCAGAGCAGACGCCTGAACCTGCGCCTGAGCCTGAGCCAACGACGCCCGAGCCGGAAGCGGAGGCCACTGAGGCTGCGCCTGAGCCAGAACCCGCTGCCGCGGAGGCCCCAAAAATCGAACCCGAGCCCGAAGTGGCGCTGGAGCCGCCTGTGGTGCTCATACCCGCTCCCGAACCGTCGCCCGTGTCCCAGGCGGCGCTGGTGGTGCTGAGTTCTCCGGAGGCCAGCCTTGCCGCCGGCGAGCGCATTGCCCTGTCTGACGGCGCCACTATAGGGCGCGCAGACACGAACGACATCGTGCTCAAGGACCGCTTTGTCTCCTCTCATCACGCCCGGGTGACCGTGCGCGGGGACCAGTATTTCCTTGAGGACTTAGGCAGCACGAACGGCACTTTCTGTAACGGAGTGCGAGTCCGTGGGGAGGTTGCCCTGCAGGACAAGGACCGGGTGGGCATCGGAACCACCGTCTTCGCATTCCGCCTATGACCACCCGGGCGTTTCTTTCACCGGCTCTAGACCAAATGGATACCCTGCGGCGTAACGAACTCGTAATGCTATGCGCTGCTGGAGTGCTCACCACTCTGGGCATGGCCCTTGTGTGCGCCGCACTCGGCGACAGCCCGGTGCGAGCCACCCGCGGATTCTCGCTGGTGGCGGCGTTGATTGTGGTCTGCTTCCTGATGGACCTCACGGGCCAAAAACGCGACCGCCTGCTGATGCCGGTTGTCGCGATGGCCGCGGGCATTGGCCTGATCCTGTTGTGGCGTCTGGACCCGTTCCGCGCCTCGAAGCAGATCATCTGGATGATGATGGGCAGCGCCGTCATGCTGGCCACGTACCTGATGATCACCGATGTGCGCTCGCTAGGCAGGCTGAAGTACTTGACCGGCGTATGCGCCCTCTTGCTCCTGCTCGCAACCATGATCTGGGGCGAGGAGCGTTATGGCGCGCGCCTATGGCTGGACGTGGGTGTGCTTCCGCCTTTCCAGCCCACGGAGATCGCCAAATTGCTGCTTGCGATCTCACTGGCGGGCATTCTGGCCGACCGCGGCCCGGTGATCCGCGAAGTCTCACGGGGGCGAGTCATTCCCCGGCTGGCTGAACTGCGTTATCTCGGCCCAACGGCGCTGCTGGTGGTCTTCTGTCTGGCCATTTTCGTCACTCAACGCGACCTGGGGGCCGCCGTTCTATTCCTGGGGCTGACCATTGCCGTGCTTTATATGGGGACGCGACGCAAGACCTACGTGGTTTTCGGCCTTCTCGCCTTCGCGCTCGGGGCCGTGGTGGCGCCGCAGCTGCTGGGATATGTGGACAAGCGAATGGTGGCGTGGCTCAACCCGTGGAGCGACCCGTCCGGCGCGGGTCTCCAGCCCCTTCAGGCCATGTTTGCACTGGCCGAAGGCGGGCTTCTCGGCACTGGCCTGGGGCTGGGCATGCCCTACAAGATGCCGGCGGTGGAGACAGATCTGATCCTGGCCGCAATAGGCGAGGAGCTGGGGCTTGCAGGCACTGCTGCGACCGTCATGCTTCTGGCGCTAGCCACCTTTGCGGGTTTCCGCATTGCCTGGCGCTCCACTGACCGTTTCGGCATGCTCCTTGCGGCCGGGCTGACCAGCGTCTTCGCCCTGCAGGCCCTGGTCATCACCGGCGGTGTCCTGCGACTTCTGCCGCTGACGGGTATCACGCTCCCATTCGTAAGCTATGGCGGGACGTCGGTAATCGCGAATTTCATTGCGGTGGGACTGTTGCTGGCTGTCTCCAGAGATTGCGGGCCCAGGCCCGGTGTCGTTCATCTGACCAGGAAAGCGCCTGCCGACCGCTGAGGGTGGCTCCCCCAATTCATGCGCGAGATCGATCATTTTCGGGCCAATGTGCTGAGCCTTGCGCGCGCCTTCACCATCGCCTTTGCGGTGATGGCGGTCGCTCTCGCCTACTGGCATGTAGTGCGAGCCCCACAATTGCGGGCTGACGCCCACAATCCGCGAACCCGCGAGCGCATCAAGCTCACGGAGCCCGGTCGTCTGCTGGCGTCTGACGGCTCGGCGATCCTTGAGGGCGTCAATCCCAATGGTGAATGGTACCTGGAGTACACCGAACCCGAGGTCTACTGCCACCTCACAGGGTACAACGAACGTACCGGACTACAGGCGTCCCTGCGTGACCCACTGTATGGGATGGGCGAGTATGAGGACCCCTGGGTGCGCCTGCTGCGGGGTCGCCCCCGTGGCTGCGATGTGCATCTCACCATCAACGCAGAGGCGCAGCGTCTCGCCGCGACGCTGATGAAGGGGCAGCGCGGAGCAGTGGTGGCGCTGGAACCCTCCACCGGGAGACTGCTGGTCATGGTCAGCGCCCCGGCGTATAACCCCGCTTTCGTCCTGGCTTCCGCCGCCGATTACGCAGCCTTCACCCAGAGCGACGAGAAATACGAGCTCAATCGGGCTCTGCAGGGACAGTACGTACCCGGGTCGGTGCTGAAGATCCTCACTGCCGCTGCGGCGCTGGATAAACAGTTAGTCAGTACAGACGATCAGTTTTCATGTAGCGGCACCCATGAGGTGAACGGGGCCATCATTCGGTGCCGCAGAAAGTCGGGGCACGGAACCATCGACCTCGAGGAGGCGCTGGCAGATTCGTGCAACGTGGTTTTCGCGCAGATCGGCCAGGCTCTGGGGGCCGAAGAGTTCAAGAAATACGTCAATGCCTTCCACCTGCTGGACCGACCGGATCTACCGCTTCCTGCAAACGGGGGACGCATCGCCGCCATGGAGGGCCCGGAGGCCGAAATCGAGGTCGCGGAGGCTGCCTTCGGCCAGGGAGCCACTCTCGTATCGCCCGCTGCCGTCGCGCGGCTCGCGGCGACCATTGCCAATGATGGCTCGGTGCCGCGCCTGTCGTTGATCGATCGTATCGTCGGACCCAACGGTAAAGAACTGTTCCGCAATCACCCTGAGTCTCTGGGGCAGGCCGTGAGTTCTACAGCCGCGCAGGAGGTTGCAGGGATGATGGTTGAGGTTGTGGAACGAGGTACTGGTCGCAGCGCTCGGATTCGCGGGGTCAAGGTGGCCGGGAAGACAGGTTCGGCGCAGAACCCCTCCGGTGCCCCGCACGCCTGGTTTGCTGGTTTTGCCCCGGCGGACGCGCCGAAAGTCGCCATCGCCGTCATCATCGAGCACGGCGGGGCCGGCAGCTCGATCGCGGCCCCCGTCGCTCGTCAGGTCATGGAGCGCCTGCTGTAGTGAGCCAGTCACATGACCGTGCCGGCGCACGCGCAGACGCCGGCCATTCCGGACCCAAACCTCGGAGAGACTACCCATGAGCCAGGCCAGACCGGGTATGGTAATCGCGAACCGATACCGGCTCGACGTCCTGATCGGCGAAGGTGGCATGTCCACCGTCTGGAGAGGTACCGACCTGTCTTTGGCGCGAGACGTCGCCATCAAGGTGCTGCGGGAGGAGATCGCGGGCCAGGCCGACGCCGTGAGCCGATTTCGCCGCGAAGCCCATGCCGCTGCGAAGCTGAACCACCCCAATATCGTTCAGATCTTCGACACCGGCATGGATGGTGACATCCATTTCATCGTCATGGAGTACCTGCCCGAGCCCGACCTGAAGAAGGTCATCAAGGGCTGGGCGCCGCTCCCCGAAGAGCGCGGTGTGGCGGTTGCCATCGAGTGCTGTCGAGCGCTGGCTTATGCCCATCGAAACGGCATTGTCCACCGCGACGTCAAACCGCACAACATTCTGTTTACCGACGAAGGCCGCGTGAAGCTATCGGACTTCGGCATCGCCGCCGCCCTGGGCGCGCCGGGATCCGATTCCGAGGGCTTTGTGCTGGGGTCGGCACACTATATCTCTCCGGAGCAGGTCCAGGGCAGCCCTGCAGGACCGCATTCCGACCTGTACTCCCTGGGTTGCGTGTTGTATGAGGCTCTGACGGCACGCACACCCTTCAGTGGCGTCTCGGATGCAGAGATTGCCTCCCGCCGCCTGCGTGAGCGTCCCACGCCCATTCGCACACTCAACCCGGCTATCTCGCCGGCCGTTGAGTTCATCATCAACAAGGCCATGGCCCGGGACGTTGCTCAGCGGTACCGCAGCGCCGACGAGATGCTGGCGGATCTCGTCAAGCTCTCCGGAGGTGGCGAATTCGAGCGCACCGGCGTCCTCGTTTCCCCCGATGCGGCCACGACGCGCCTTGAGCCGGATCTGTCTATCTCTCCCCCGGGGGTGCGCTCGGGCAACATACGGGAGCGTTTTGCGGCAGGATCCGGCGAGGATGAAGCCCCAACGGTTCGTCCCCCGCGCAGCGCGCCGGTGGTGCGGCCTCAGCAGGCGAAGCCGACGCCAATCGGGCCCATGGTCGCAATCGGGGTCGTTGCCGCGCTTGTACTGCTTCTCGTGGTCTGGTTGCTGAAGCTCGCATTTTACTCCGGCGATGCGGGGCCAAAGGTGCAGGTGCCCATGGTCAAGGGCAAAGAGCGGGCCGAGGCGCGAGCGATCCTGGAAGCCAATCACCTCGTCGAGGGGGTCGTGACCACCGAGGAAGACCCGATGCAGCCCGAGGGCGTTGTTATACACCAGAGCCCGGCGGAAGGCTCCACGGTGGAGGCGGGGACCCCAGTCGACCTGGTGGTCAACCGGGGCACGGAGATGGTGGTCACGGTTTCAGTTGAGGGGCGGACCCTGGAGGAGGCCAACGAAGTGCTGGAACGCGCCGGCCTCAGCCTGGGCGAGGTCTCACACATCTACCATGCAACGGTCCCGACGGGCATCGTTGTCAAGCAAAGCATCAAGCCCGGCACCAAGGTTGAGCGACGCACGGAGATTGACTTGACCGTAAGCAAGGGGCCCGAGCCCCAGACCACTACCGAACCTCCGCCAGGCGGCCAAACTGGCGCCGTAGAGGTGGTCGAGCCTGAAGTCCAACTGACCCAGGACACCAAGTACATCCCCAACACTCCCGGGGAGCGCAGGTGGCAAGTCACCGTCACTGTGCAGGGCCGTGAGTTGGGGCAAGATATTCAGGTGGTCAAACAGGATGACAGCGGGGCGCGCGTGGTCGTGTTGTCTGAGAAGCTGAACCCCAGCGAGACTTACAAGGTCCCGGTGGTGACTGAGGGTGCGGCGATCATCGAGGTCATCCACAACGGGCGCGTTGTGTTCCGCCAGGAAGAACCAGCACCCGCCGGGTCTTCGAAGACCCAAGACGAGCCGTCAGGCGAGGAGATCATGCCTGACGAGTAGGGGAACCACATCCCTGCCGGACCTGTCTAAGACCTGTGCAGCGGAGGAATACAGCAGGAGGAACCTCATGTCCCGCATTTTCGCAGCAACCGGTGCATTCATCATTGCACTGTTATTGGTATCTTCGGGAGCTTTCGCGGCTGCCGGGGTCGTCGCCGGTGCTACCAACATCGCTGCCGCGGCCAACGGCGGCGTGATCGTGGCTGTCTCGGACCAGGCCAAGGACGCTAACGGTCAGATCATGCCCAATTGGCAGGCCGCGAACGCCATCGACGGCCTTTATGTGGTAGGCAACCACACCCCCCCGAACTCGTACGGCTGGTCCACCGACACTCCACCGTCCCCCGGAAAGCCCCACTGGATCGTGATCGCGTTCGGCAAGGAACACAAGACCCGCCTGATTAGCCGGGTGGTCATTGATCCAACGACCGACGACCCGCTTTACATCGGCCGCTGGGTGAAGAACATCGAGATCCAGGTCTCCAGCACCGACAAGGATGGGCCTTACAAGTCGGTTGGGCGGTACCTTGTCGTCAACAAACCGATCAAACAGGCCTTTGACTTCCCACCCGTAGAATGCCGCTACCTTCGCATTCTCATTCACGACAACCACGGCTCCGACCGCTGCGTGGAGCTTGGGGAGATCGAGGTCTACGAGGCGATCGTTGGCGAGAACCAGCTTGAGGAGATGATCCTGCGCCTGGAGAACCTGCTGCAGGACCTCAAGCGCTATCGAGACGCTCGCAGTTATGAGCAGCAGAAAGCTACCCTTGAGGCGGTGACCCGCAAGGAAGAGCCTGCTCCCGCTCCGGCGCCTGTTGAACCCGCCGCCTCCGGGCAATAGCGGCAGGATGGTCCGTTGACAAGCGAAACGGCCAGGTCATCCGCGCAGGATGCCTGGCCGTTGTCGTGTCTGCGACTGCTTCTCTTCAGGCCTGCTCCACTTCCCCTGCGGCCACAAGCTGCACCCCGAACTCAATCTCGATGTCCATTTCCAGCAGGCGTCGCCAGGGCAGCCTCAGCCGGCTCTCCTCCAGCTCTGCCAGTACCAGTGCTGTCTGCTCCTCGCCATCGTGACCGGTGCCCAGTACCACACATTGCCTGCCGAGGAACTGGTCAATCCACAGGTCGCTGACGGCCCTGGTCAGTTCGTCGCGCATCATCGCTTCGGCCTGCTGGTACCCGCGGGACAGGTCGAGAAGGCCGCTTCGTAGTCCCTCACTGATGTGCTCCAGTATGCGTGGTCGGACCCGGGCCTGGTAAAGCCAGTCATCGGACAGACGCTGGACGAGAAGACGAATATGTGCCTTCTCCGACGCGATCAGCGAGTCCAGAAGGGCCAGGTATCGCAAAGGCGGCATGTCCCCCACCGCGCGCACCAGATCGAACGCGCCCTTGTCTTGGAGCGAGATGACCCGCAGGGCACCGTGCGCCAGGGCCGAGCCGATGGCGTTGCTGGCCGAGTTCCAGCCCGCGTAAGTGAGCAATGAGGGCAGGCTGGGAGTCGCCGAGATCAGCTCCTGCACGAAAACGTCGTCCGCGCCCGACCCGAAGGCAATGTCGCACACCGCTAGACCCCGGCCACGAGATATCTCCATCGCGTCGTCGATGAACTTTCGAGCGACGCTGCGGTGGTTGGTCGCCACCGCCTGGTCCTGCAGTGCTTCGCGGTCGTATTTCGCGGGCGGGTTCACCGCGAGCACAATGTCGGCTTTGCGCGAACCAGACGAAGCTTCGCGCGCGCCGATGAGCGAGATCTGCTCGCGGATCGATTGCATGAACGGCCTGTCCTCCGAGGGCGGAACGATGCTGCGCGTGGCGCCAGAGGGCAGACACAAGCGGACGGAGGGGACCTTCTCCATGTGGCTGTGGACGAACCGGGCCAGCAGGCACATGCCAATCTGGTCCACGCCCATGACCGTCATGGTGCGGTCCGACACCCCCAGTTCATTTGCCATGGCGGCAATTTCAGCCTGCTCGTGCCGGTGCACCCCGCCCTCGGCCGCGGCGTCCTGGGCATACACCAGAAAATCGAGATGCCGGGCGGCCAGGTTGTGCAAGAGGCGCAGATTCACTTCGTGGTTGCGCTTGCGCACCGCCAGGTACTCGCCCAGCACCGCTGCGGGGATCTCCCTCTGGATCGCTGCGAGCCGGCGCGACACGTGCTCAGACCCGGACTCGCCCATGTCACCGGCGAGGATGGAGTATTGTCGCAGTGCGGAGACATACTGGGCCGCCTCGTCCGAGACGGTGGTGGAGCCGAGGCGCATGATTGTCGAAAAGCCATAGATGGACGCGTCCGGACAAGCTTCCCGCAAATCCGCCAGGATGTTGAGGCGCTCCAGGGCAAGCTGGGTGCGCGTCCCAGGCGAACACGAGGCCACCAGGCCGCCATAGGCAAGCATGTCCAGACTCAGAATGCAGCAGTCCACCCCGGACTCGCAGTGCGTGCGGATCCAGTCAGCGATCTCGTCGGGCTTCCCCGGATTGCGGAAACACCCCAGCATCTCGGCTGGGGGAGTAACCATCTCGTAGTCAACCATCTGTGCCAGGAGTCGGGGAGCTTTCTGGTTGTACGGCCTGTCATCAAGAGGAACGTACAGCACGCGGTGGAGTCGGTGTCTCAGCGTCACGGCAATACCTCCCTGCGACTTTCCCGGAAGGCTTTCGCCTCAATGCACACAGGGCCGGCGCGGAACACGCCCCCTACAGGCTCTCTTCCAAGGGTGGCACGCCGTTCTCCGGCAGGACTGCTTCCCAGAACCGCTGTTCGCCGTACAAGGGCGTGGACTGAATCACCCAGCGCTCGCGTTCCAGCGGGTCAGCCAGCAATTGAGCCAGGTCCGCGAAGCTGAGCACCCATATTTCGGCCTTCAGGCCCAAGGACTCGCAACGCACCGCGAACTTGCGTTCGAGCCCGGCGCGCGCGTAACTCTCGGCCAGCAGGACAATGCGTTCAACATTCCCGGTTTGCTGCAGTGCGAGCGCCTCGAGGCCCTCGGTGGGCATGTCAGGAACAACGTCTCGCAGCGCCGAAAAGGCCTGAGTCCGGCTGTCGCAGATGCCGTCTACCGGGACCCGTTCTTGCAGCGCCAGGAGGGACAGCCACAAGTGGGCCGCGGTTCCCGCCTTGAGCCTGCAGAGCACCTCCCGGCCCTGTTTTGCCAACTCGATCGCGCCCTGTTTCGCCAGCGCCCGGACGTGCTTGTGGGTGGGCTGATAAGACAAATCAATATTCTGAGCGATGCATAGAATGGACACCGGCGCGCTGTAAGCGCGCTTCAGGTATCCGATGATCTGCAGGGCGGATTCGTACCGCAAGCCGAGCCCTCGAGAGCCGCGTTTGTGTCTCCGGCGGACCTGTTCTTACGCGCCGAACTTGGCCTGGCGCCCAGCATAGCTCAGCAGGATGCGCATGACGTCTTCGCCCGTGATGTGGCCGACGGACCCCGCCGCCGCTGGGCGCTCACCATAGGTAGTCACGCCGTCAGGACGCACGCCGTATCCGCAGAAGGCCACCGGGATGCCGTCGCCGGAGTGATCCATGAGGCTGCAGGGGGTGCAGTGGTCTGCCCCTATCATCATCACGGTGTTGTTCCAGTCCAGCTTCTCCAGTAGATAGCCGACGGCTCGATCAACCTTTTCGACTGCAGCGATCTTCGCTTCAGGGTTCCCGTCATGTCCGCCGAGGTCAGGGGCCTTGATGTTGGCCAGCACGAAATCATGGTCGGCGAGAGCGGCTTCGACGGCCTTCGCGATGGCCATCTCGTCAGTGTCCGCGCCACCGGTAGCGCCGGGGACGTCCATGACGTTCATCGCGAGGTATTCGCCGAGCCCTCGCACCAGGTCAACTTCCACGATCATCGCACCATGCAGGTGGTAGCGGGCTTCGAAGCTCCCCAGTTCCACCGCAGTTCCGACTCCCCGGGGAAGGGCAGCGTTGGCGGGAGGCAGGCCCTCTTCGCGGCGCTTCTTGTTGACGGGGTGATTGTCCAGGATCTCGAAGGAGCGGGCCACGAACTCATTGACGATGCGCGCGGTGCGGATGGCGTCCGGGTCATCCGCGGCCTCGGGCAGGGGCTTGCACTCGTAGTAAGCCACATTCTCAACATGTGGGTCGACTTCGCCGATCCGGTGGTCGAGATTCTCGCCCCGCAGGACAAGGGCGGCCCGATGCTCCACGGACTCCTTGAAGATGACCTCCACGCCCTCAATACCGTCCTTCAGGCCCTCCATGACCGCCTGAGCAAGCTCGTGGGTGCCGGACTTGATGCGTCCGGCACGGCGGTCGGTAACGATCCCGTTCTCCACGGTGGAGAAATTGCAGCGGAAGGCCAGGTCGCCAGGCCGAACGTCAATGCCCACACCTTTGGCTTCGAAGGGTCCTCGACCGCGGTACTGGGTGAAGGGGTCGTACCCCAGGATCGCCATATGGGCGGTATCGCTGCCCACCGGAATGCCGAACCCGGCGGGATGGAGATACCCGGATTCACCACGGGCAGCGACTGCATCCAGCGCCGGCGTATTGGCAGCCTCGATGGTGGTCTTGCCACCCAGGGACTCAACGGGACGGCCACCCATGCCATCGCCGAGAAAGATCAGCACCTTGCAGTTGGAGGACATCAGGTACTCCTTTCGATACTGGAAGAAACGCGCGACGCGGGGCACGAGGCACCCGTCGCGCGCGGTCGTTCGCCGGAATCGCTCATTGTCGGGCAAGCGCGATTCTAATTTACGCAGGAATCCAAGTCAAGCTGCGCGCCCACGGGGTCAGGAGCACCGGTTCTGTGGGATGCGCGCCGACTGAGGCCGAATTCACGGTCAGCGTGCCCTTTGCCCTGCGCCGTTGCTGGACAGCCCGCGGAGCGACGGAGAGCCGGTAGCCGGAGGCGGAAGCCCCAAGATTCACGCCCCGAGATGGGCCTTGAGCCATCATACTCCAATCAGTGCTGTCGCCCCCGTTGGGGGCTCAGGCCACTTTATGGGCACGATTCCACGGGTTCCGTTCCGCTTCGCTCCACTCCACACGTGGCTATGAGCTGCCGCCCGCTTCGCGGGCTGTGAGGCAAAAGGCCCACCAGCGAGTTCCCAGGTCAGCGGAAATCATTCCAGATACGGCGAGCGCCTGATTTCGCCAGACCGTGATACCCCCGGCCGGCTGAGCCCGTACCAGACAGAGAAGGCACCTGGTTCCGGTAGGTCCAGACGCGCTCGGAACAGAGATCAAATGTGCGCAGATGCGTGCCAGACCCAAATGTACCCCGCCGCGTGGACATTGTCCGGCGCAACCGCGGGCTGTGCTGTAACGAAACAGGGGGCCGGGACCCGAGTTCGAGACTCAGCCGAACTCGGTGCCTGTACCCGAATCGCGCAACTACCGGAGATCATCGCCGACCGCGACGGTCGGCCTACGCGGCCCGGGTTACTCAAATACAAGCCATCCGCGGCTCAGTGGGTCGGCGTGGGCACCCACGCTGGGGAACCAGGCGGAGATTTCGGGGTCCTTGCCTTGAACATTCCGCACCAGGTCCAAGCGGAGCATGGGGTGGTCTGCGGGTCTGCAGTTGAACTGCGTGAGTGGCAGGCGAAGTTCGGCGGTCCACCGATCGGGGCTGACCTTGGTCGCCCAACTACAATCGAAATTGGCGGACAGCCGCTCCTGATAGGACTGCTGGTCGCTCAGGCCCCACTGGTCGAAGAACGCGCCGGCTGCGTTGACGATGAATTGCACATAGGGGAACTCACTCATGCCGGGGTTGATGAACAGCTCCACTGAGTCGTCGCGCCAGGTCCGGCCGTCGCGCGGCGCCGCATCGGTAACCAGCGCTGAGGTGTCCTGGGCACAGTCCAGGGCTACATAGAGATTGGCCCCATCGTGCAAGACCCGCGCTCTTGTCTCGTATCGAGACGGAGTGGTCTCGCCCCATTTTGCGAACCCACTGACCACATCGCCGTCCTGCCAGACTGCATCGCTGAGATCGCCGTCGATCGCAGGCGGCGTTTGGACGCGCCCGGCGCGCACCACTTTGAGGGCCATGGCGCGGATATCCGCCACTGTGGCCTGATAGTTGTCTGATCCACCCGCACCGAAGACATCATCGACCCGCGCGCTTATCCGCCGCCGGATCTCCCCCGCATCGGTCATTGCGGTTCGCTGGGCCTCACGGACAACCTCTTCTGCGATTTTCGCAGCACTCCAGCGCTTGGCATTCGTGGTGGCTCCGGCTTTCAGGGGGGCAATCCACCCCTGTTGCGGCGGGTGGAAGGCAATTGGATCGTCCCCCACCTTCTCCTTCATGTAGGCGTCAACGTCCGTGGTGGCCACCTTCTCGGCCATCTTGCGCACCGCCGCAGCCACTTTTTCGACCGGCGCCCCGCGGTCGATGAGGTCCTGAATCTCGCGCGCTGCCCAGTAGCCACCCCCCAGGAGAAGCGTGACATCCCAGGTCTTGCGAAAGAATCGGATCCGCTCGCGCACCAGCTCCGACCGGGCAAGCTCTGCCGCCTGATCCAGATAACGCGTACACTCCTCCATGACCGCCGGCGGGAAGATCTCGAACTGCTTCGGGTCCGCGGCGAGGCGGTATGCCCAGTGTCCGCGCCCCGTTTTCTGTTCGTTCCAGGCCCGCTCACACCGTGCGAAGTACCGCTTCATGGGCTCTGCGGCTTCCCGGAACATACGCTGATTCCAGTCGCTCTCAAGAGCTTCGATGTCCGTTTCAGGATCCCATAGCACCCGGGCCATGATATACAGTTTCGGACCGTCCAGGCCCCAGTTGGGATAGACTTCAGCGTAGAAACCCTTCACGCCATTGCGCACCGCGTGGCAAATGGCGCTCTGGAACAGGTGGCTGTAGATACGGGGGATGGCGAATCCCATGCCGTAAGCGTAGTCGTAGATGCCCATCTGACCGGCCACCCGGCCCCACCACTCCAGCAGCGCCTGGTCCTTCTTACGAAAAGCTGGGTCGCGGTAGTCGGCGCGATTACTGGTGAGGTACGGGATGATGTTCCGGTGAAGGCCAATGCGCTCGGGCGGGATAATATAAGTGGAGTACGCCAGGCAGCCCAGGAGCTTGTCCGGGTGGGTCTTCTCGAGCTCGGCGGCCACCTTGTTGAGCCAGGCGTAGTAGCGGTAGGAGTAAGAACCGTCGAAGCCCTCCCAGCGCGGTGCAGGCCGGTCCATAGCCCGGCAACCCTCACATTCGCACCAGCCCTGTCCGTCGTTGCAGCCATAGGAGAACGATTCCAGGTCCGGGTTCTGCTCAAACGCCTTGCGGGCCATGTCGGCCGCGTGCTTCACACTGCTTTCGGACGCGAAACACGGCTGCCAGCTGTGGTCGTCCGGGCCGGGCCGGTAGCGCTCCCCATTGCGCAGGGGAAACCATTCAGGGTGCGAGTCGTAGTCGCGCTCGGCGTCGAAGACATGCAGCAGGTTGTGGTGGAAGCGATAGCGGCCGTGGATTCGCTGCCGGAGGTTCCAGTCGCCGGCGTAGTGGGCCCCGCTCCAAAGTCGCGAGGCGATGGCCGGGTCATAGACACGGCGCCCGGTCGGAACGGTCAGGGAATCGTGGGTGGGCACGTCCTCACCCAGCGGGCCGGGTATGAGCCAGCGGACACCCACGGCATCTTCGAGGAACTGGCAGACCGCCCAGTAGGTGGACCATGGCCTCGGTCCGGCGAGGTACACATCCGTGGGCGTGACGTGGACCAGGTACGCATCGCGGTCCAGATCACGCAAGGCGCGGCGATCCTCGAAGGGCAGCGTTCCCGTCTCACCCACGTGGATCCGGGGGAGGCAGTCTTCGACGTTCTCCCGCTCCGAGACGGCCTGGAACTCGCGTCCGGTTGCCTGCTTCAGGTACGCGGCCAGGTCCTTCCAGGCCTTCTCCGCTTCGCCAGTGGCGTCGCGCTGGTAGACGATGACGGCCTGAGTATCGCCGTCAAGAACAGTGAAGGGCTGGGCGAGGGCCTGTCCGGTGATTGCCGCGACAGCGAGCGCGATCCATCTCATAGTGCGGTTCTCCCTGGTCCATGTGCCGTGAGTCTGGCCCGGGCCGCGAACGCCACCGCGAGCCAGGTCGGTGTTTGCGATGACTCTCTATTCGCCATCGGGGTGCGGAGTACATTCCCTTCCTTTGCAGCAGGTCAGCGCAGGAAACGCAGCCACAGGTATGCGCTGGCCATGAGCATGGTCACGAGAGTGAAAGGGATCCCGTACTTCATGAAGGAGACGAAGGTCACGGGATGCCGGGAACGGTCGGCGATTCCCGCCGCGACCAGGTTGGCTCCAGCGCCCACGAGTGTGAAGTTCCCGCCGAAACAGGCGCCGAGTGAAAGCGCCCACCACAGTGGGTAGACACACGGGGAGTGAGCGATCTCCACGAATGTCGCGGTCTCGGGCGACGGATGCAGCGCCAGGCCGATGTCGTAGATGACCGCGTTCATCATGGGGACGAGGGCGACATTGCCCATGATCGCGGCGCTGATCGCAGACAGCCAGAGGGTTCCCATGGTGAGAGTGAAGAGTTGTGCACCCGTCAGGCCGCCCGATACATCGCCCCCACAGGTGGAGTCGATCAGCGCGCGCGCTATCATGTCCACGACGCCCACCTCCGCAAGACCACTCACCATGATGAATAGCCCCAGGTAGAAGAAGATCGTCTGCCATTCCACTTCCCGCAGCGTTTCCTCGGCATCTCCCTTGCGCAGCAGCAATACGGCCGCCGCACCGCCCAGGGCGATGGTTGCAGGTTCAAGGCCTAGTGTGCCATGCAGGAAAAACCCCAGGAGCACCAGCGCAACCACGACCCCGCATCGGCGCAGGAAGACCGTCTCGGTGATGGCCCGCGACTCATCGAACTCCATGATCTCCTCCTGGGCTTCAGGGGAGACGTGCAGCCGATTTCGCAAACCGGCCGCGATGATCCCGACCAGGAGAACCAGTGACGCCAGCGCGATGGGACCATCCACCTTCACGAAGTCCATGAAGCTGAGCCGCGCGAAGGATCCGATCATGATATTGGGCGGGTCGCCGATGAGGGTCGCAGTGCCGCCGATGTTAGATGCAAGCACCACGAAGATGACGTACGGAGCCGCACCCACCTTCAGGCGCTCGCAGATAAGGATCGTGACGGGAACGAAGAGCAGCACGGTGGTCACGTTGTCAAGGAGCGCCGAAATCACGGCCGTGGCCACGCAGAGGTAGATCAGGATGAGCACCGGGTTCCCACGGGCCAGTTTCGCAGCGCGGATCGCAGTCCAGCCGAACACCCCGGTGCGCCGCAGTTCGTGAACGACGACCATCATCCCAATGAGCAGGAGGAGGGTGTTCCAGTCCGTGCCGGGCACGTCGTCGTGCCCGTGCAGGGCCGCGTGCTGGTCGATGATCCCCAGCAGCAGCATTGCGGCGGCGGCGGCCATCGCGACCTTCGTGCGGTGGATCCTCTCCGAAGCGATGATCGCGAAAGCGTACACGAAAATCGCCGTCGCAAGGGCCTGCCCGAAATCAAGCCCACCGGTGCGCCCCACGGCGTAGGTTCCGGAGCCAAGAACGGAGAGGGCAACGGCCCAGAATGTGCTGAAGGAGAATCGGCGCAGGAGGTAGATGGATAGGGGGATTGCTAGCGCGCCAAGCATGTATTCCAGTGTGGTCATAACATCATGTCCCGTCCACTGCGGGGCGAACGATGATTTCCATCAGATCGCGCCGACTGATAATACCCACAAGCTTCCCGTTCTCAACGACCGGACAACGACGGACGTGTTCGCGGACCATGATCTGGGCAACCTCGATGACTGGCTCGTCGGGTCCAACCGTCCGCAAGATTGCCCTGCGCATGGCCTGCCCCACGGTGACGCTGTCCAGGTCCACACTCTCCGGGCCCGGGAAACGGTCCTTCTTCGGCATGAAGCTCAGGTCCGTATTGCTCAGGTACTCCGGGATGGCCAGCCCGAGTATGTCGCTCTCGGTCAGCAGCCCGAGGATAGCCCCCTCGGGGCTTACCACGGGCAGGGCCGCATAGCCGGTATCCAGCATTATCTCGCCGGCCCGGCGCACCGACTCACCCGCTTCAATTGTGACCACGTCCGTCTTCATGATGTCTCGAGCGACCATGTGATCTCCTCTCGTTGCTCGGTGTTACGTCCGGACCGTTTCTTGCGCCGGAAACAGGGGGCGACCTACTCACCCATGTCCATTTTTCGCTCGGCCTGCGCGATCTCGCACCAGTCGCGCCGCAACACCTGGCTCAGCGAGCCTACCCGGTATGGCCGGTCGACGAACAGCGCCAGCGCGGCCGCCACGTACATCATCGAGAAAACCTGGTGCATCTCGTGGCCGGGCAGTCCCATGAAGGTTCCCCCGGGCAGTCGCTCGACCAGTGCCGGGGACAGCAACTGGCCGAAGAACAAGGCCATCAAGAAGATTGCCTCCGAAAGCGCGAGGCGTAGGTTGGCCAGCATCATGACTGCGAGGAGGCTCTGGGCGGCGGTCAGGAGGATCTCCTGCATCTGAGTGTTGTCCATTGGCATCGGCGGCGTCAGGCTGCCCGATGACAACGCGAAGGCGCCTGGGATCATGCCCACAAGTAAGGTCCACTGATTGAGTTTCGCCGACAACAGGCTCCCCAGCGCCAGGCTCGCACTGCCCCGCCAGGCGAACATGAGGGCCACCACGAATTCGGGCGCCTCAGACGCGATGGGCGCAAGCCATTGCACCAGCAGGAACTTGTTGATGCCGAACATCTCCCCGGTTCCCACGAGTCCCTCGCAGAATCGCTCCGCATTGAGAACAATCGCGGTGGCGGCGAAGATGAACAGAACAACGGTGGTGGCGCGGCGCCGCTTGATCGGCAGCGAGACCAGGTATTCCGCCGGACCGCACGCCTCACATTCGGTACACGGGCGTCGGGCGGCAAGCCACATGTAGGCGAGATACAGCCCGATGAAGACGACTCCGTCGAACCACGTCAGCGAGCCCTTGAGCGGAATAGTGAGGGCGTACACCGTGGCGACGCCCAGGAAGAAAAGCTCAAGCCGGCGCTCAGCCTCAATTCGCACGTCACGGCGTGAGCGCACGTAGAAAATGATGACGATCAGCGCCCAGGCCACACCGATGAGGAGCCGGTTGGCACCCGTCATGTTGGCGATTGCATAGTGGGAATAGTCACTGTCGGGGAACTTGCCGGCCTGCCAGGTGAAATACATGTCTACCGCGTATTCCGGAAGGACGGCGATCAGCGCCACCACCGCCAGCGCAAGTGCCTGGGAGACATCGGCCTGGGCAGCGTCGCACGCCCAAAGCAGCAGGAAGGAAGCAGCCAGGATCGCGATGCCGGCTACGAAGGCCTCCACATGCGGCGGGAATTCCAGGTGCTGCAGGGCGCTGTAGATACCGGGAACCGTCGCTGCTGCGGTGAAGATGATCAGGAGGATGCTTCGGAATGCAAAGCTGCGATCAGTCAACAGTCTGGGCCTCCAACCGCGCGGCACACAAAAGGCCACGCGCAATAATACGCGTGACCAAAGGTCTCACATCCGGGGGATCGTCCCGGGGAACGACCAGAAGGGATTTCCCTTCGTGTTGTTGGTCGTCCCACAGCACCACGTGCCGCCCTGCTACTCCCCTTCGGCCTCGACGTGCACAGTGTACCATACCGGGGCGGCGCCCTCAAGCCCGGATGCCGGCGCCGGGAACCAGATACCTGCGATATTGAAGGAGTTAGCACCCCACCTGGCGAATGATGTAGTTAGCAGCATGGGAGGCGACGGAAAGCTAATACACATCCGGAACCCCACAGGAGGAGATACACATGCGACGTGGCTTTACCCTGATTGAGCTGCTGGTCGTCATCGCGATCATCGCGATTCTGGCCGCGATACTCTTCCCGGTCTTCGCGCGCGCCAGAGAAAAAGCCCGGCAGGCAAGTTGCTCATCGAACCAGAAACAGATCGCATTGGGCATCCTGATGTACGGGCAGGACTACGACGAGGCGTTCCCCGGTTTCTACTACAAGGCAACCACGGCTGATTGGCCGCTGTTCATCTGGATTGACGCGGTCAAGCCCTACGTGAAGAATGAGCAGATCTTCCGCTGTCCCAGCGGCAATGACAGCACCCTCACCGGCC